>JAKBGP010000269.1 GCA_021833045.1 Thermoplasmata archaeon | reverse complement strand
ATCTAAGTAGTATGGATTTACTTCTCTAGTAAATTCATATTTTTTTTAAAAATTAAAATAAGAATCAAACATAATGAATCATGCCAGATTCAAGGAAACCTCAAATGGGTGACACAATTAAATTTAGCTGGAGGGGAAGGGAAATGACCGGAACCCTTATATCAATGGATAATGATTTTTTCAATATTAAACTGGAAAATGGTTATAATATTTCTGTTAAGATCGATTCGTTTACTGTTTTAAAAAAAGGCAAGATTCAGGCGTTAAGTAAAGGAGAAGAGGCGAGAGAGTCTGGAACAGGTAAACCTATTTCACTTATCACTACAGGAGGAACCATAGTGAGCAGGGTGGATTATAAAACAGGTGCGGTTTTTCCATCTCTTGACATAGGAGAACTAACATCCAAATTCAGGTATATGGAAAACAAATACAGGCTGAAGAGGGTGGATTTCTCAAATATTCTAAGTGAGAACATGGAACCAGATCAGTGGGTAAGTCTTGCCAAAAGGGCAAGCAGTGAATTAAATAATTCAGAGGGAGTTGTAATATCACACGGAACTGATACAATGTCATACACAGCATCAGCACTTGCATTCATGTTTGAAGAACAGACCGGACCCATAGTACTGGTAGGATCACAGAGAAGCTCCGATAGGCCCAGCAGTGATTCATACCTGAACCTTGAGGCTGCAGTTGATTTTGCAACCACAGATTTCGGAGAGGTTGGAGTTTCAATGCACCACAACACGTCAGACGAAAGAATAGACCTTATACGGGGAACCAGATCAAGAAAAATGCATTCAACGAGAAGGGATGCATTCAAGGCAATAGGTGAACAACCCATAGGCTCATTTCAGGAGGGGCTGGTAAATCTGAATGGATCATACAGGCGGAAAGAAAATGAAAATAGATTAAAAATGAATCTAGAAAAGAGGGTATCCATAATTTACATGTATCCAGGTTTAACGGATGAAGAACTTGCAAAATCAATGGATGGTAAGAAAGGAATAATTCTCATGGGAACTGGACTTGGACACATTGCAACAAAATTTTTAGAGTCCATCAGTGAAAGGGTGAAAGATGGAATGAAGGCTGTAATAACAACTCAATGCATCTTTGGAACAACGAATCTTGACATATATTCAACAGGAAGGGAAATGAAAAAGGCAGGCATAATATCAGTGGGAAACATATTACCAGAAACTGCCTATGTCAAGATGATGCATGTTCTGGGTAATTATGAGGAAGAAGAATTTGAAACCATGATGAGAAAAAATATGCGCGGTGAACTGATCGAAAGGGAGGAATTGGGGGTGTTTCTCTGATGGTATTACCAGATAATACAATGATAGGTCTCGAAGTGCATATGCAGATCGACGTGGGAAAGCTTTTCTGCAAGTGTAATACAGAGGGTCAGCTTTTAGAAGAATCATTTATTAGAAGGCTTCACTCATCATCAGGTGAAATAGGATCCAAAGATATATCAACATATTATGAAGAGGCACGTGACAGGCTATTCAAGTACATTGTTTCAGAAAATTCCTGTCTAGTCGAAGCAGATGAGGAACCTCCATTAGAGATAAATCGAAAGGCTCTGAAAGCAGCACTTGCAATGTCAATGGCATTCAGTTCCTCCATAATGGACAGAGTTTCCGTAATGAGGAAGGTGGTTATTGACGGATCAAACACCAGTGGCTTTCAGAGAACTTCACTTATTGGAATCGGAGGAGAAATCAAATCCGGAAAGGCAAAAGCCGGAATAACAGCCATATGTCTGGAAGAAGACTCATGCAGAAAGGTAGAGGAAAAAGCCAATATGGTTGTATATTCTCTGGACAGACTGGGGTTACCACTTATAGAGATTTCAACCTCTCCAGACATGAAAAGCGCAGAAGATGCAATGTCCATAGCAAGGGAAATAGGAAACAGGATGCTTGTTATGGGCCTTTTACGAAAAGGGGCAGACGCTATAAGGCAGGATGTAAATTTCTCCATGGGATATGGAAGAGTAGAGATAAAGGGAGTTTCAAAACTATCCGCTTTCAGGGAAATTCTTGAAAATGAAGCAGATAGACAGAAGTGGCTGGCAGAAGCAGTAAAAAGGGTAAAAGCAAATGGTGGATTCGAAAAACTGGAATTCAGTGATGTTACACCTCTTCTTACGGATACAGACTCAAAAATAATATGGAAAGGACTGAATGACGGAAAAAAAATATATGCAACAAAACTCGCAAACTTCAGGGGAGTGATGAAAACAGATCATTTCAGATTTGGTCGTGAGATTGCTGATGCACTGAAACCGATAAACATAAAGGGTGTAATTCACTATGAGGAGCTACCAGCCTATGGACTTACAATCAATGAGAGGGAAACCATAACAGAATATTTCAGTTTGAAAGATAATGATTCTTTCCTCTTACTGATCATAGAGCCAGATAAAGTCCAGGATGCATCTACTGTAATAAAAGAAAGAATTGAAAAATTACTGTCACTGGATTTCTCAGAAACAAGAGCAGCACTGGAAGACAATACCACGAGGTATATGAGGCCACTATCTGGGAGCAGCAGGATGTATCCTGAGACAGATATTCCGGTGATTAAAATAGATGGGCAAATATTGGAAGAAGCTTCTGAGGAAATTCCAGAAGGGCTGGAATCTTTCACAAGTAGTATTAGCAGGAAGTACGGAATATCAATTCAGGATGCCGAAACAATTATATCCGACGGAAAGCTTGAAAAATTTGCACTCCTGGCTAATGAAAAAAATGGAAAGGTATTATCCAGAATAATAAACCAGACCATACCAGAGATGAATAAAAAATACGGGAAAGAGGTAAGCTGGGATCAAATACGGATTGTAATTGAATACTGCATCAATAACTCACTGGGAAGATATTCGATGGAAAGAGCAATTGATATGCTGTATTCAGGTAACTCAGTCAAGGAAATACTAAATCTCAATTTGCTAAAACCAGTTTCTGAGGAATCCATAATGAATCTTATAAAAAAATGTGACATAGACATAAACTCAAACATGACTGATATAGTGAGAAAGCTCAATTCTATGAATGAAGGTGTAATTGATCCATCAATTGTTGCCAGGTTAATAAACACGGTAAGAAATAAGGATTCAAATTAAACAACACTTAAATATTTTCCTAAAATATGGAACTATGTTACTGTATGGATACATACCTGCGCTCATTACAATCATTTTACTGGCACTGGCTATGTACCTTGTCTTCACAATTCTCCCAAGCCTGGATAAGGGGAGGGCAAAAGGTCCAGCGGCAAAGATTTCATTCAAACCTTCAGACATAATATCCAATCTTTCAAAGGAATCCTCTCCCGTGAAGGGCTCTGTATATACGAAACCTTATGAGTC
>JAKBGP010000268.1 GCA_021833045.1 Thermoplasmata archaeon | reverse complement strand
TTAGATAATTCTAGAAGTGTAGATATTGCTCTTTTTTCTGCATCTTTAGATTCAGGAAAAACCATAATATTCGACAACAATAAACTCACATTAGTGAGAACTCATCCTAGTTTCAGTAGATTTTCAGGAGGAGAAGAGGATCTGATTAAAAAAGCAGTCCAATACAACATTGATACAATAACTGATTACACAAGATTAAAAAAGTGTATCTTCTCTAGTTATGGTCTTAAGTATTTGGAAAGCAATATTTTGGCCGCAAAGATCAATTCGCATACAATTGTCGGTAACAAACCTGATTTGAGATTTTACGAGGTTCTTAAATTTTTAGCCTCATTTCGCTTTATTAGAAAGAAATTTTATTTACTTACTCTAGGATCATTAGTGATGGGATTCTTTTATCCCAAGCTAAACAGAAAATTATTTACAAGATATTATAAGTCTTCACTTGATCCTTCCAAAACTTATCCATAATAATAAAACATGAGCATAAATTAAAGGATAACATTTCATAGCAATATTGTTTTCAATAAGGAGTGACATGACTGTTAGAGCATATGAAAACAAAGTGATTATGAATGCTGATGTTGTTATTGTAAATGGCAAGTGAATTCTCTCCAATTATAACCAACTGAAAGTACATGGTTTCACAGTGTTGTGAGAGGTTATTGGCTACCTCCTATAATTCATTATAAATGTATGAAAGTAATATTTCCACTATTATCCAAAACAAAATTTTCGTACTTCTACAAGCATTTACGAAAGCACATTGCGTGATAACTCAAATTTTGAGGGAGAAGTAACACAAAAAAGACAAGAAGAAATATATGAGTAAATCAATACTGCTGTGTGAAAGGCATCATACTTCATGGTGGTTCCGGTACGCGGCTGAGACCATTGACTTATACCGACGTGAAACAACTCCTGCCAATCGCGGGTAAACCAATAAGTGAATATGCGCTGGAGAGCATTATTGAACTTGGCGTCAAAGATATAAACATCGTCATTGGATCTGTCGGGGGTAACGAGGTCAAGAACTATTATGGTGATGGCAGCAAATGGAAGATCAGAATCTCATATACATATCAGGATCAACCTCTGGGTATCGCTCATGCAATCGGTCTCGTAAAGGATTTTATTAGGAATGATGATTTTGTTGTTTTCCTTGGGGATAACTATCTTCAGGATGGTATCTCGAAGCTGTATGAAAACTATGTATCCAATAATTACGACGGTATGATAGCCCTGGTAAAGGTCAAGAATCCTTCCCAGTTTGGTATAGCCGAGGTGAATAACGACAAGATTGTCAGATTAGTGGAAAAGCCGAAGGAACCAAAATCAGATCTTGCCATTGCAGGAGTGTACTTTCTGAAACCCATGGTTTTTGATGTCATTTCCCGTCTCAAGCCCTCGGGGCGGGGCGAATACGAGATAACTGAGGCATATCAGCAGATGATAGATGAGGGAAGAAAAATCGGGTACTCTGTGATCAATGGATGGTTCAAGGACACAGGAACGGTGGAGGATTTTCTTGACTGCAACAGGTTGGTCCTGGACAAAATAAATACAAACATTCATAATCAGAAAGATGGTATTTCAGGCAGGGTCTCAATTTCTGATAATGTGAATGTTTCTACAGGTTCCAGGGTGCTCGGACCATGCTATATCGGAAACAATACAATCATCGAGAATTCATACATAGGTCCGTTCACGAGCATTGGGTCAAGTTGCATAATAAGAAATGCGGAAATTGAGGATTCCATAGTCATGGATGGCACAACCATAGAACTGAAGGCTGGAACGATCATAAGGCAGAGCCTTGTCGGCCCCAATGTTAAGATTACCAGTAACACCAACAATGGAAGAATGCTTAAGCTGGTGCTTGGCAGAGATTCAAGGATAGAGATGTGAAACCCCATCGAGAAAATTGTTTATTAAATGCGCATTTCAATTACTAATGTACCAATCCCTCTATCTTTCTGCACTTAAGTAATGGTGGTAGCAAGATCACATGGATGGTGACAAAGGCAATAATATCTTAAGTAGTACTCACAGTGGATTAATTCTAGATTTAAAACAAGCAGTAAATTGATACAATTATAAACTGAATAAGGCTGCCAAAGGTAAATTCTTGAGGAATAACATTAAAATAAGAATGCCGTATGACGCAAAACATATTGGGAAGAAGATAGGTGCGTGCCATTGAAAACTCTCATTATTGGAAAAGACGGACAACTTGGTTCGGAACTCCTTAGAATTATACAAGGATCAATCGGTACTTCAAGACGAGAAGGTTCTGCCAATTATGTAAATCTGTCCGATCCAAAAACAATAGAAGATACAATATTGCGGGAATCACCAGACGTTGTCATAAACGCGGCAGCTAATACGAATGTTGATGCTTGTGAAACTAATAAAAAAGAAGCTTATGAAGTCAATGCTCTGAGTGTAAGGAGCATGGAATCTGCTTGCTCTAGGACAGGTTCATATTTGATTCACGTTTCAACAGATTATGTCTTCGATGGAGAGAAAGGTATGTATGTTGAGAGTGACATTCCTAATCCGATTAATTATTTCGGTCTAACCAAGCTGGTAGGGGAATCCTTTGCATTCGCATACGACAGAAGTTTAGTGATTCGCACCTCGGGAATTTATGGCATAAAGATGAATTTTCCGTTGTTTGTAATAAAAACTCTTAGGGAATCCGGAACTGTCAATTGTATAGATTCGTATTATTCGCCAATTCATGCTACTATGTTGGCACTTGCAATAAAGGAGCTCGTCGGCAAGGAGATTCATGGGATCTTGAATATCTCTGGAAAGAGAATATCGAGGTATGAATTTGCGACAGAAATTAAAAATCGCTTGAAAATTGATACAGGAAATATTGTGCTCAATAAAACTCAAACACTTGCGAAAGCAAGGAGACCATATGATTCTTCTTTGAACAACGAAAAAGCTGCAAGCATGCTGTCAACTAATTTTATGGATCTTGACAAATCCATAGAATACTTAAAAAACTACGCGGAGATTAAGCAGAATGGCATTTGAATTTTCTGAGACGTATATGGAGGGTGTATTTGTCGTCAAGCCCAAAGTTTTTGGCGACGAGAGAGGTTATTTTACCGAAACTTATAAGAAACGCGATTTTCAGGCTCATGGTATAGACTTGGATTTTAATCAGGACAATCAGTCTTTTTCAACTAAAGGTGTCCTCAGAGGATTGCATTTCCAGCGAGAACCCTATGCCCAGGGAAAGCTCATCAGGGTAATAAAAGGTAAAATATTCGACGTAGGCGTTGATCTAAGAGAGGGATCAAAAACTTTTGGACAATATATTTCTGTGACTTTAAGTGAAAATAGCATGGAAATCTTTTGGCTTCCTGAG
>JAKBGP010000267.1 GCA_021833045.1 Thermoplasmata archaeon | reverse complement strand
TGCCCAACTACAAGAAAGTTGTATCCTGATGGATTGTATGCAAAGGGAAGGGCCCCTCTTGCAATTCCTCTGTCTGTTCCGCATATGCCTGTAAGTAAAGGTTTTAACATCACATTTCCATTCTCATTAGATATCTGCACAGACCTGTATTCGACTTTTCCACGGGGTGCATCTGTAACGTATGCTCTATATTCTGCCATGATTGAAAAGTATCTTATTTTAAAAAAAGGTTTCTCTTTTCCAGCTCCAAATGAAAAATATATTACTGGTTCGAGAGTTCTGATCCCTTTAACACTTGTGAGCTGGAATTTCCCCTTCGCAAGATGGGGATGAAAGTGAACAAAACTTATTATCCTTCAAAGGACATTGCGATTTCCGCTGGCAGACGGTAGTGAAAGAGGGCGGATCGCATATTGCTTCATGCGTGCCTGCATCCGTAAAGTCATATGCCTTAGCATGAGGGACAGAGCGTCTTCGGGCCGAGGGGAATTTAAGCCCATGGAGATTCCGCCAGCAACCTTTAAAGAGGGAATCTCCCTGCGAAAGCTGGGTATAGTTGACTGGCACGAATCAATTGCTTTCCATCTTCCTGAGTTCCCTCCTCAGGACTTTTCCTACGATTGTCTTTGGAATTGTGTCAGTAAACTGTATTATTCTCGGAATCTTGTAAACTGCAAGATACTTGAGGCAGAATTTTTTGATCTCATCTTCAGTCATCGTCTGGTGTTTCTTCAGCACTATGAATGCTTTCACGTTCTCACCGCGATGTATATCCGGAACTCCAATCACTGCAGCGTCCTCAATCTTTTCATTCATAAGGAGAATTTCCTCAACCTCTCTCGGATAAACGTTGTACCCTCCTGCAATTATGAGATCCTTCTTCCTGTCTATGATGTGTATATATCCGTCAGCGTCCACAAGTCCAATGTCTCCAGTGTAAAGCCATCCATCCCTGATGGTATCATCGGTTTCCTTCTTGTTATTCAAATAACCCAGCATTACTTGGGGCCCCTTTACAATCAGTTCACCCGGTTCATTTATTGGCATTTCCTTGCTGCCATCCTCCCTGTCCACTATCTTTATTTTTGTTCCGGGAAATGGTATCCCCACAGAATTTGCTTTTTTGAATTTTCTGTTAGGTGGTGTTGCACAGACTATGGGTGAAGCCTCCGTGAGCCCATAACCCTCGATGATAATACCTCCTGTCTTCTTTGAGAACTCCTTCTCAATCTCATTCGGCAACGGGGCTCCACCTGAAAGGAGTATACCCAGTCCTGAAATGTTCACCTTTGAGACATTCTTGTGCATAAGTATTGAGTGATACATTGTAGGAATTCCCGGATAAATAAGAGATTTCTCATTTGAAATTGTTTTCAGCACCCTGTCTGTATCTCTTGGGTCCGGAAGAATAACAATCCTTTTTTTCCAGTATATGGGTGTGATCATCGCAGTCGTCAATCCGTAAATGTGGAAAAATGGGATTGCAGATAGGAAAGAAAGGTCTTTTCTATCCTGATCCTTCGCGAATTCTATCAAGGCATATGCATTGGAGACAAGATTTCTGTGTGTGAGGATTGCACCTTTTGATGTTCCGGTTGTTCCTCCAGTATACTGGATAACCGCAGGCTCTATAGTTGTATCAACAGCAACTTTGGATGAAAGCCCGTTATTATTCATGATCTCCTTCATAAAGAACACGTTCTTGTTTCCCTCAATCTTGACAGACTCCTTTTTCAGTTTTCTGGAAAGAGAATAAATGGAACCTATAAAGTTCGGCAAATAGTCCGCAATTTTACATATAACTACCTTGTTCAGGGTTCCAGGTATGAATTTCTGTATTTTAGGGTAGAAATCATCCAGCGTAATCATTGTGCTGGTTGTTGAGTCAACGATTTTCTCCCTGATTTCAAAATCTGTATAGAGGGGGTTTAGGTTAACTACAGCACACCCAATCTTCAAAGTGGCGAAAAACGCAATGATGTAATGAGGAGAGTTTGGCAGCATTATCGCTATCCTGTCCGATCTTTTCACTCCCATATCCAAAAGACCCTTTGCAAATTTATCAACTGCTACGCTCAATTCTGCATAAGTGAATTTTTTTCCTATAAAATCAAGTGCCTGCGCCTTCGGTGACTCCTTTGCGGCTTTTTCAAGAATTTCATAAAGGGAAATATCCGGTACAACAAACTCTCTTTTCACATTTCTCGGGTACATAGACTCCCATTTTTTCTCGAAAGAATCGTATATGCTTTCATTTTCTGTCATTCTTTTTCACTCCAGTGGAATAAGCATGATAGTTACAGAAAGGTATTTGATATTTTTCATATATTGAATCTGGTTTTTTTCCTTATAAACAAAAAGATGGTGAATTGCAGATTCAAATCTGATGGCCCATTTTTTCTTTCTTGGTCAAAAGATAGAATTTGTTGTATTCAGTGGACTGACTCTTTATTGCTATCCTTCCTGAGACTTTTATGCCATTGGATTCCAGGAAGTTGATCTTTTCCGGATTGTTTGTCATTATCCTGACACTCCTGATATTAAAAAAATTCAGGACCTCCACTGCGTAGGTATAATCTCTCCTGTCTGCAGGAAGCCCAAGTTTTATGTTTGCTTCAACTGTGTCATATCCCTCTTCCTGTAGCTGGTATGCCTTGATCTTGTTAATTAATCCAATCCCTCTCCCTTCCTGCCTTAGATAAATAAGCATTCCATAGGGTTGCTCTCCCAGATATACGAGAGATTTAAGCAACTGGTCTCTGCAGTCACATCTCTTTGAGCCAAAAACATCTCCAGTCAGGCATTCACTGTGTATTCTTAAAGGCACATCGCTTTTACCAGAAACATCTCCTTTAACTATGACTGCATTTTCATTTGTCATCTCGTTCTGAAAGGTGTAAATATCAAAATTGCCTGCTAAGGTAGGCAGTTTAGCTTTTGCTGCTAATGTTATCATCTTATCCATGGAATGATTATTATTACATATTAAAAGGTATATCACAATATTTGGCACAAATTAATCTATCAACAGCATTGCATAAGAACAATGTATTCAAGATCGATTCTGGAGTTGAAAAGGATGACAGGGGCTGGATACTAATCACAAGGTATAATTCCATAACATTTTTCATTGGTCATAGACGACAAGGATTTATCCGCAAGAATGAGCGCGAGTATCCCTGACCAGTTCATGGAAAAGAACTGGCTAAAAATATTATACAAGATCGGCAGGCTTGACCGAACTGAGATTTCTCAGGGTTCCAAGACAAAAATCAAGGATTTTATCGTATATTTACCTGTGGGGTTGTTCCGTCAGGAAATTTCTCCCCAAGTTCTAAGTAGTCCCCTATTCATTTGTCAAATCAACAACATTTATATATTATCTATCATATT
>JAKBGP010000266.1 GCA_021833045.1 Thermoplasmata archaeon | reverse complement strand
CCCTTTGGCCGGGTTCTTTCTTTCATTCTCCTTATTTCCCTGTTGTATGCTTCAGAAATTTCCGAGAGCGTAATAGTTCCAAGGATTTTGTCCTGATCATTATTGTCCACAACTATAATCTTTCCTGTTGCTTCGTTTTGAAGCGTATTCATGGCATCATGCAGAGATTTATCTGCCGTAATCCTTGAAATATCAGCTGACATCAGGTTCTTCACCGGCTCTTCGTAGTTCACATCCTCGGGTATATTCTCAATAGATAGGTATCCCTCAAATCTTCCATCTGTTTGGACTACTATGCCTTTGGTCCTGCTGTCCCTTATCTTTTCTATTGCCTCTCTCGCAGGAGCATCTTTGTTTATATGAAGATAATCCTTATTCATTGCAGTATATATGGGGATACTATCCATCATAGGCTTGCGATACTCCATTTCATGTGCAGGTGACATTGACCTGTCAGAAACCTGTGATTTGTAAATAGTCATGTCGCCTGTGATAAAATAACTGATTGTGGTTGCAAGCATGAGTGGAATGAAGAGGGCGAATGTTCCTGTCATCTCTGTTCCCATGATGATTATGGCTATGGGTGCCTTTGAAGCACCCCCAAATAAGGCTATCATGGATACAACTATGATTTCATCCATGCTGATGAATGGAAAAACAGCGTGTATAGGAATGGCTATGGCTGCGCCCAAGAAGGCTCCTGAAACAAGTGCTGGTGCAAAAACTCCTCCTGATCCTTCAGATCCAATGGTGAAGCTTGTTGCGATTACTTTCAGGAAAAACAGTGCAATAAATATCAGAAATAGAAAGTAATAATTAATTCCATAACCCATGCTGAAAAGGGATAGATTTCCATCAAAAAGTTGCTGAGTCCATCCATATCCAAGACCTACAACTTCAGGAAATACAAGAGCGATCAGCCCAACGACAATTCCACCTATTGCGGGTTTTGCATATGGGCTTACCTTCTTAAGCTTGGAAAAAATTCCGGATATACCATAAAAAGTTTTGATATATATCAGTGCGCATATTCCTGATATTACACCGATTAGAAGGTATGCTATAAGGGATTCGGGATGACTAAACCCAATTGTTTCCGTCTTCGGTATAACAAATATTGTAGTGTAACCCGTGTAATAGCCAAATATTGCATATCCTACAACAGAAGCGATAACAGACGGTATTAACGCTTCTACCTCAAAATCCCTTTTATATAGTATCTCAGTGCTAAGGATTGCACCACCAAGCGGGGCAAGAAAAATGCTTCCTATGCCCGCGCCTATCCCGGCAGCAACTGCTATTCTTCTGTCATGATCATTAAAGTGAAAAATATCTGCCACGAAGGAACCGAAACCTGCAGCTATCTGTGCTGTGGGTCCCTCTCTTCCTGCGCTGCCTCCTGAACCGATTGTTATTGCAGAGGCTATTGTCTTGACAACAGGTATCCTTCTTCTAATCATACCATTCTTGTTGTGAAATGCATCTATGGCTGCATCTGTCCCATGCCCTTTTGCTTCCGGAGCTGTCTTGTTGAGAATTATTCCAACTATAAAACCGCCAAGGCCTATAGAAAGGGGGATAAGGTAATAATGGGGACCAAGAGAAAGAGTGTATGGTGAGGTTCCAGATATAATCCCAGATCTTGGGGGGGAGAAGCCTGTAATCTGTCCCAACATATATTCCGAAACAAATTCTATTGAAAGATAGAACAGAATCGCACCAATTCCGGCGATTATCCCGATCATAACACCGACAATTGCCCATTTTCCTGCAGGGTTCTCCATTGTTTTTTCAAATAGTTTTCTGATCTTCTCCCTCAATATCTTTCATCGGCGTATTATTTTAGAATAAATAAATTGTTCGTATCTTATTGAACAATGAAGATAAACAATATATCATTTAATTGATGCATTGCGTGAATTTTCAGGAACACGATCATCTATCTGGTTGTATGATGTTGCCCATGAATACAGAAAAGGTTCATTTGATCTGGATGTGAATTTTATAGATATGCCAGTAAAGTTCCAGCCAAGGATATGATTTATAAGATAAATGCATACCATATCATGGACAAAAGCATGGCAAGGAAACTCATCACCTTGACTGCAATGGAAAAGAGAGAAAGGAATGCGTTGAAACAGGATGATTTTAAAAATATACTTGTTCATAAGCGTAAAATATTGAAAGAGGAAGAACTTGATAAATTCCTTGCGGAATGCATGTCTGAAGGACTGCTCTCAAAAACTGGTGAAAAACTGCAGATAAATTTTAACACTTCAGGGGTTGAAGTCACAATTGACATGTCCTTCAGCGCAGAAGAATTGTTCCAGGAAAATCCTGTAGAACAAAGTTTGCCCGACAGGATGCTTGACGCCATTACTTCATCTGGTGCTGCGACAAAAAGAGAAACCCTCGACAGAATGAAAAAGCAGCTTCCTGAACTTCAATATATAGACAATACTGTCAGGCTGGGATCGCTCATGAATGACCTTTTCATAAATTACGATGATATTAAAAAAGAAATATCTAAAAACCTGAAGGATCTCATTTCTCAGAATTGAGCTTCTTTGCGAGGTCCATTGCCTTTTCCATATCCTGGTTTTCCATTGCGAGATCAATTGAAACATCATAAAGATAGGAAACAACTTCCTTGAACTCTTCTATCTCTTTCTTTGTTTTCAACCCTGAAATTACTCTCTCTGATTTTTCAATATTGCGATCTGCAACGGAACTTGCTTCATCAAGATCTCCCTGATCTCTTATGATTTTAATGAGTGATACGCATGCTTCAAAATAATTCTCCCAATCATTTAATTTCTCGGACTCTTCCATTACCTCTCCATAAATTTTCTTTGCTTCGGGTATGGAGGATTTCACTTCAGAAAGCATATCAGCCATGGCACATCTTATGGACAGTATCAGGTTCTGATCTTCCAGTATTTTTGACACTTCGAGAGCATCAGAAAGAGTGGCAATGGCTATTTTCGGATCACCGGCCTCATCCTGAAGATAGGCAAGATTCATCATTTCCAGAGAGATTATATCGGGCTGGTTAAGCTCTTTTCTGATATTCAGTGAATCTATGAGATATTTAATCGCATTATCAGTCTTGACTCCCTCTAGTCCATAGTACGCCTGTGACATCTTGTTGAGAATGTCTGCAGTTTCCTCTTTTTTTCCTTTATATTTATCAAGAAGCGGATTCAGCAACCTGATAGAATCCATGTACTTTGCTTTAGCAATGCTCTTCTCCACTAATGCCATGTCACTTTCAAACTCTGTTTTTGCCATTTATACCTCACCGTTTCTGATCTTTTCAATCAATTCTTTTGCGTGTGTCACTGATATGTTTTTTTCCTTTACCATCAACTCGGACACTGTGTCAATTTCTTCAGGAAGTGCCCCTGCTGATATGGCAATGTTT
>JAKBGP010000265.1 GCA_021833045.1 Thermoplasmata archaeon | reverse complement strand
GTTTTGCAACCGCCTTCCCCCTTCTGTTTGTTGCAAACTATCTTCAGAAGACAATGCCACTCTATCATCATTTTATCCCATATTTCCTTCATTATCCATTTATTTATCATGTTCTTGGACTGTTAATGCCAGTTACAACTCCATTTTTTCCAATGACAATATCCGTCTGGGTTGGAATATTCGCAACTGCCCTGAACCTGTTTCCTGTTGGGCAGTTAGACGGTGGCCACATCGTTAGAGGGATGCTTGGAAGAAAAGCAATATATCTGAGTTACTTTTTCATTCTTGTCCTCTTCTATCTTGGATTAAGTTACACCGGCTGGTTACTTATAGCGATTCTTGTACTTTTCCTTGGGTTAAATCATCCACCAGCCCTTGATGATACATCACCAATAGGTGCACTGGAAATAGGTGTCGGAATACTGGTTCTCATACTTTTCATACTTTCATTCACTCCTGTACCAATCTATCTTTAAGCAGTAGTAAATAACATACAACAATCTTTATTATCAGAATTAGATATTTGGCATTATGGCAGATGATTTGTCAAATATTGATAAGTATGTAATTACGATGAGAAGACAGTTTCATGAATTTCCAGAGTTGAGTTTTCAGGAAGAACAGACAGAGGAAAGGATAATAGAGGAACTTGAAAACATGGGGCTGAGACCCCATGTAGTTCCTAAGGGTGGCCTGTATGCAGATATTAAGGGAAGTTCTGAGGGAAAAACCGTTGCTCTTAGGGCCGATATGGATGCACTTCCCATCAGGGAAGAAAATGATATATCCTTCAAGTCAAGAAATGATGGTGTGATGCATGCCTGCGGCCATGATTCTCATATGGCAATGCTGCTGGGTGTAGCGAAATCATTGATGCAGAAGAGAGATCAGTTTAATGGTACTGTTAGGCTTCTCTTTCAGAGAGCAGAGGAGATGCCTCCAGGTGGGGCTGTAGAACTGATAAAGGCCGGGGCTCTAAAAAATGTTGATTATGTAGTAGGCCAGCATGTCATGTCCGGTGCTCCAAGTGGAACTGTAGCAATTTTTCCAAAGGAGTGCATGGCCAACGCGGATGAATTCAGAATAAGGATACACAGCAAGGGTGGGCATGGAGCATACCCCCATACAGGTGTTGATACACTGATGATCGGTGCCATGCTTGTAGTACAGGCGCAAACAATAGTGTCAAGGGTACTTGATCCAACAGAAGCATCTGTAATTACATTTGGTAGAATGGATTCAGGATTCAGGTATAACGTTATTGCACCCCATACAGAACTGAGAGGAACAGTCCGGACATTCACTGAGGAGGACAGGGTGAAGAGTGAGAATTTCCTTAGGGAAATGGTTAGCAATTTATGCAAGACATACGGGGCGGAGTTTGAGTTTGAATTTCTGCGCGGATATCCTGCTGTAATAAATAATTCTGAGGTTGTGTCAGTTATAGAAAGTGTGGCAAGGAAGGTTGTGGGAGAGAAAAACATAATACATCCAAAGCCCCAGATGGGAGGGGAGGACTTTGCATACTATGTGCAGCAGGTTCCTGGAGCATTCTATTTCCTTGGAGTAACAGATAAGAATGAGAAAAATCCAGGAGCAAACCATTCACCACAGTTCACCATTGATGAATCAGCTCTTTCAAAGGGGACAAGGCTAATGGAGGAAGTGACCCTGAAACTTCTATCCTGATATTATTGCCTGAGAAATACTGAAAAACGATATAATACAGTAATTCATGTTTGACCATGGATTTTATTGAAAAATACAGTGACTTTCTCCAGAATAACAGAGAGATAATAAGGAGAAGCCTTATTTTACACGAGGAAGATCCGGCGTATATTTATTTTAAGGATAGGGTTCGAAAATTATTTCATGAACTCCCAGAGCAGAAAAAACCTGAACTCATAATCAGTGCAACAGATGGTTCAGAATTTTCAAGAGAACTGTATAATGGACAGAAGCTTGTAGTTGCAAGGGCTGTTTCCCAAATAGAAGGAGAAGAGCTTGAGGAGGATAGTTTTCATCTTATTCACGTGGACAGAGAGCAGAAAAGTGAGCTCATAAAGAGAATAATGGAGAATCTCGAGCATATAGTAGCAACAAGGTCAATGCTGGAGAAAGACGCAAAAATATGCATTATGGATGGATCACTTTCCGGCAGGCTTTACTGGAGGACAAAGAAATTTGATACTGATCTACCTGATATTTATTCTCTGTACACAGAAAAGCTTGTAGATTTCCTTCGAACCGTTAAAGAAAAAAAAGTCATTCTGATCTTTATAGGTAAGAGTTCCGAAACTATGATTCTCAAAAGAACTATAATGGAAACAGACAGCAATGTACCTGAAAGTGTGAGAAAACAGTCAATAACTGATCATCTCTTAATAAAATCTATAGTGCAGAATCCAGGATATACTGAGCCCATATTAGTGGAAAGAGAAATCACAAAGGATCAAAAGATATCATTCTATACCATGCATGTTCTTCCATCCATGGACGATACACCTATGAAGGTTGATTTCATCATACCAGATGGGTCTGATCTGGATCACAGGGATATAGTATCATGGATTATGTGGGGTTATACAGGTTTGAAAAATCACAACCTGTGGATATCACTTGCAGACAAGAGGGTAAAATTCCACAGGGAGGAAACTGAGGATATTATTATGAAACTTTTCATAAAAATGGCTGGATCAGAATATGTTGAAACAAGGGGTGAAAGACGTGCAAGAATCAGATTTTGATATAGGATACGTGACAGGACAGAGCGAAAGCGAGTATTTTCAGTTCGTGATCAGTCCAGAAGCAGTGCTCAAAAGGTGGGAGTATATAACAGTGGTGCAGCAGGGGAGAAGCATTATAGGGAGAGTTGAAAAGCTTCTTTCGTTCAGTGATCTCATTGGACAGAGTATAGATTTTGAGACCGTTAAGAAATTGAACAGCACCAAAATAAGAGAGATAGTAGATGTTGCAAGGGCAAGAACAGTTGGATCAATAACTGATGATGGAAGAGTTCTGAAAAGCAACAGAGAACTCATAAGACCCGGAACACCAGTAAGGCGATCGACAGAGAATGAGATGAAGACACTCTTCGGTTACAGTGAGGATGGAAATCTTGAACTTGGATCACTTACAGATTATGATAATGTGAGAACGGGAATATCCATAAACGGTATGAGAAGGCATGTTGCAATTATGGCACAAACGGGTGCAGGAAAAAGTAATACAGCTGCAGTTCTTATAGAGGAACTTGCAAAAGCTGGAGCGACCATAGTCGTATTAGATCCACATGCGGACTATTCGCTGATGAAGGCGAGCAAATCCATGGCTAATATAACGAAGGTGTTCAAAACACCAATGAGCACAGGCCGGTATGGAACTGAACTCAATTCCCTAACTGAAAGATTCTCACTGAGATTTCAGGATCTTGAGG
>JAKBGP010000020.1 GCA_021833045.1 Thermoplasmata archaeon | reverse complement strand
GAAGAAAACTACTTATTATTCCTTTCATTACATCTAATTGGCCCTGCATATTATCGCCTCTTCAAATCTGAATTATGCAGGGTCTCTTCAATTTTACATCGGATTCAATACACTTCTATGAAAATTTATAAAGTATTTATATTACAATTATATATTCAAAAATGAAGTATTCATTTTCTACCAGCATAAATTTTCCCATGCCTCCTCCCGTAGTAACCGAGTTGGTATCCAACCCATGGCTTTTTTTTAACCCGACTGGTCACGTTACAGTTCTGAAGAAAATAACCGATGAAAAGTGGGATATCTGCTTTAATCCTCATGTTGATCAGTCTAAGGGAATTACCTTTTATGGAGTTTTAGATGGCCCCACAAAAAAAGGTGGTGACATTATTTATAATGCTAATTCAGCTGCAGATGAAATTAAAATGGCGCTGAAGGCAAGTTTCAGAACTATTTCGACAGGCACTTCTCTGGAACTTTCTTGGGATGTAGAGACGAATTACCCATTTTTTGATAAATTTAAAGGTGAAAATTTCTCTCTCACGCCTGAACATATTATAAAGAGGCATCTTGTTGACAGGATACCTGAGTTATTAAATATAATAAGCTACAAAGAACAGGGGAGAGAATTCCTGCTGGAAACTTCGAATCTGTCAGGGGCTCAGGCCATACCATACGTTAAGACCAAAGCTCGTGATATTAAAAACTGTATAGTTATTGGAACATCAAAAACAATGAAGTTTACTATTATCGTTTCTAATGAACAGTTTGATAATATTCAGGCTGAATCAGGAAACACTCAGACTTTTGGTGGAGAGGCGATCCTTGAGATACTTAACAATACGGATATATTCTTCATAGGAATATATGATGTTTCAGCTTCAAATCAGGTCAGGGAACTTGCTGAAAAGCAATATGAGAAAACCTTAGCCATTTGAACAAAATTATTACATTTTAACCATTTCAAAATTAAATCAACACTTGATTTCATTTCTTTAAAAGTGTAAGCACAAGCAGAAAGTTTAAAATTGTTAGTCATATTCAGAAAATAATTGGGGCTGTAGCTTAGCTAGGTAGAGCGCCTGGCTCATAACCAGGTGGTCATTGGTTCGAATCCGATCAGCCCCATATTCAACCATGTTCTATCTTTTATAAACTAAATTTCAACAATTTTAAAATGGAAAAAATGTTTTTACCAGATATTAATTCTTTTAAACTTTGTGCCTTCTTCTGGAATATATGAGCAATTAAACGCACTGCTGAATCCCTCATGCATATATGCAGGTATAGAACCTCTGAACATATCCGGGGAATGTGGATCACTGGTGATTAAAAGCTTCACAAATTCATTCCTCATATTATTTTTCCAGAGTTGTGAAAACGATATAAAGAATCTCTGTTCTGGTGTTAATCCGTCTATTAGACCTGGTCTTCCATCTCTATTGAATTTTCTTTGAAGTGCTTCATAAGCTATACTTAAACCACCAATATCAGCGATATTTTCGCCCAAAGTAAGTTTTCCATTTACCTTCATTCCTGGCAGAGGTTCAAGGCTGCTGTATAATACATCAATCTCAGTTGCAAGTGATGTAAACATTTCTTTGTCTTTGTCTGACCACCAGTTCACCATATTTCCGTTCTCGTCGTATAGTCTGCCCTGATCATCAAAACCATGCGTAATTTCATGTCCAATAACAGCACCCATTGAGCCATAATTGATTGCATCATCCATCTCAGGATCGAATCCCGGAGGTTGAAGAATGCCTGCAGGAAAAACGATCTCATTATCTGTTGGTGAAAAATAAGCATTAACTGTCGGGGGACTCATATACCATTCATTGCGATCTACATTGCTGCCTACCCTGGACATCTGTCTGTTGACTTCAAATTGTATAGCTCTGAATATATTTCCAACATAATCATCACTTCTTATGACCAAAGAATCATAATTCCTAAACTTGTCTGGATGTCCTATTTTTGCCCTGAATCTTGAGAATTTCAGCAACGCTTTATTCCTCGTTTCTTCACCCATCCATGGAAGATTTGAAAGCCTGTCCTTAAAAGTTTCAATAATATCAGTAACCATTATGTTAGCCCGTTCTCTGGCTTCGTTTCCGAAATGCCTGTGAACAAAGATTTCACCAAGAGCTTCACCCATGCACCCATCTATTATTCTAACGGTATTTTTCCATCTTTTCTCTTTTTTGACCTTTCCCATCAACTTTTTTCCAAAGAAATCAAAATTTTCATCCTCTGCCTCTGAATGAAGGAATGGGGAAACAAATCTCAACAAGTTCCACATGAGATAATTTTTAAGTTCCTCCACAGCATGTTTGTCAAGAATATCAGAAATATGTTGAATTGCTTCGGGTTGACCTATTATAATGTACTCAGGCATAGGTACATTGAGTTTATTCATATATTCATCGAGACGAATGCTTTGGTAACTGTTTAAAACTTTATTTGTCTCAACTCTGTTATAATTTTTCTCTTCATCTCTGAGATCTGCCTTTGATCTGTGTATTTTAGCAATGCTTGTTTCAATAGAAATTAAGTTCTCAGCTATTTTTTCAGATTCTTTCTTATCATACCCATACATGACGAACATATTTGTTATATGTTTTTGATAGTCTTTCTTAAGAGATGAAAAAGTTTCAGATAAATAATATTCTCTGTCAGGAAGTGTCAGGCCACCCTGTTCAAGATAGAAAGCATATATGGAACTGTTCTTTTTATCAGGAGCCGACTCAGATGTAAAAAAACATTGGATTCCCATGCCATGCAATTCAATATATTTTTCCAAAAGTTCTTCTCTTGAAGAAATGCTTTCTATTGAAGTCATCATTTTTGCAATGGGTTTAAACTTCAATTCCTCAATTTTATCGATGTTCATTGCAGATGTGTAGAAATCTCCAAGCTTTATTCCATTTGAATCTTTAATTATACCAGAGGCGCAATCCTCAAGAATTTTTCCAAGAAGATACTTATTTATTTCACTCATCTGTGAAAATGTACCAAAACTACTCTTATCATCAGGTATAGGATTTTGCTCCAACCATGAGTTGTTGCAATATCTATAAAAATCAGTGCAGGGATTAATGGATTTATCCATGAAAGAAGTTGAAAATTTAAGTGGTTTAAGGTCTCCGTCTACCATTCTACCATCCTTAGTATCTTTATCATTCATATCTTTTGATTGCCTTATGCTATTAATTTTTATCTTAATAAGTAATTGAAAAATTTTATGGAAAAAATGAAATGTTTATAGTTTGAAGGCTAATCATAAACCATGATACACCAACAATTAAAATCAGTTTCAAACGTTCTTATAGGTTTAGATACCAATGATGGTGCAGGAGTAAAATTAAACGAAGGAATTTATTGGCATGGACCAATTGTAATGAATACTGAAGAGCAAATAAGGGAAGCATTATCTGACCTTAGAAACAATAGATTTGTGAGAGAGAAAAACCCAACAGTTACCTGAGGGTTTCAAAAGATAGAATATCTGAAAGTACTGCTCCTGCAGTTTCAACAGGGCCATCATAATCTTCATAAACACCAAGGGTACTTCGATTGTCAAATCCTGCATGGTATCCCATAGCCATTGCACCTAATTTCAAAAAAGGATGATCCTTGTCCAGTGTTACAATACCTGAGTTTACGAAAAATTCTTCATTTTGTCTGATAGTTACCAGAAGCATCTGATTTTGCTCTGAATTTCTAATCATGCCACCAAATTTTATATCTGATAATGAAAGTGATTGTCCAAAAATTGCATTGCTCATTATTACAGCTTTTCTAGCCGAATCAATTCCGAGTAGATCATCAGACATATCTGTCTCACCTATGCCTTCCTTGATCGCAAGTGAGCATGCATCCTCGAATGTATGACCTTCCCGCATCATTCTCATAACAAAATTTGCAGTCAGATTAACTATACCCTGAAAATATGTACATTGAAAACCTTTTAGAGAATTTTTTAACACACTGAATAGAGGAAGGCCGCCAGCCACTGTGGCTTCAAAAAGCATCTTCCTGTTATTTTGGATCCTGGATGCATTTATATCTTTCCAGTAATTTGCAAGCCCTGACTTATTTGCTGTTATAAGGTTTTTTCCTGATTCAAACATTTTAAGGTATGTATCTTTTTCCAACGATCCTGTTTTGGAAGCGGTTCTCATGTCGACAAATATGTCAAATTCCAAATCTTCAGGATTTTCTTTTATCGGAAAATCATGAGGGTTCGCCATGAATGCATTGTACTGGCTTAATGAAATAGAATTCCCAATAATCTGTCCTTTTCTATTTTCAATACCAGCGATCCTTATGGGCATATTTTTATCGAATATTAATTTAATAAGGTTTCTACCAACGTTCCCTGTTCCAGAAAGATAAACAGTTACTGTCATGATAATTCAACCTTTCCAACAGATATTACTGAATCTGTATCAGAAAGATTTATCAGTGAAACACCCTGGGAATTCCGTCCAATAACTCTTATGGATGAAACCGGCGTCCTCAAAGTCTGTTCCTCCTTGGTGATAACAATAATCTCATCTTCCTCATTAACAGGCATGGCAGAAACAAGCTTTCCAGTTCTTTCGGTGACTTTCATTATTTTAACTCCAGCAGTTCCTCTGTGATGGCGAGTAAATTCAGATTCCTGTGTTCTCTTAACGAGACCACGTCTGGATACAGTAAGAATTGTTTCACCTTTGGATATTGGAAATGCTGAAAGAATGGCTTCATTCTTGTCGATTCTCATAGCCCTGACACCTCTGGAGGCTCTTCCCGTGGCCCTTAATTCGGAAATCCTAAATCTCGAGGCCCTTCCAGTATCGCTCACAATTACAGCATCCATTTCATCTGTTGCATAGAATACTGAAGAAAGAAAATCTTTATCCTCAAGTGTTATAGCTTTTATTCCATTTGATCTTATATTGGCATATTCTAAAACTGGTGTCTTCTTGATATACCCCCGGGTTGTTGTAATAAGTATATATCCCCCTTCAGGGAGCACACCTCTCATCATATGAGATACGTTCTCACCCGGCATCAGATTCAGGAAAGTTGAGGCGATGACACTTGCGCCTTTCCTGCTCTTGCTACCAATGCTGTAAGCTTTCATATTATATACCCTGCCAGATGATGTGAAAAACAAAACAGGATCGTGCGAACTGCAGTTGAAAATATCTCTTACCTGATCCTCACTCCTTACCTTAGTCTGGACACCCCTTCCTCCTCTTTTCTGAGATCTATACTCATCAAGCGTGACTCTTTTGATAAAACCCTTCTCTGTGAGTATAAGCACAGATTCTTCCACAGGAATAGCATCTTCCATGTTTATGATTTCAATATCGCCAGCCATGACTTCAGTTCTTCTCTTATCACCAAATTTCGAAATTACACTTTTCAACTCCTCAATCAGTATGCTTCTTCTTACATTTTCATCGGATATAATTTTCTCAACTCTTGAGATATTTTCCCTTACATCATTCAGTTCCTTCTCGACTTTTTCCCTTTCCATTGTAGTAAGTCTCTGAAGGCGAATGTCCAGTATTGAATCAACCTGTTTATCTGAAAAGGTAAACTGTTCCTTCAGTCTGATTTTTGCTTCTGGGCCATCTTTACTTTTCCTGATTATTTCAATAATATCATCAATGCTGCCAAGAGCAATATTCAACCCTTCAAGAATGTGCTCACGATCCTTGAATTTTTCAAGATCAAATTTGCTTCTTTTGAGTATAACATTGAGTCGGTGCCTTATGAAACTCCCTATAATTTCTTTAAGATTCATCTGTTTTGGTTGATTGTCCTCCAGTACCAGATTGATGATTCCCAGGCTTTGCTCGAGTTCAGTATGCATATAAAGCTGATTTAGTACAAGATCTTTTAGTTCATCATCACTCACCTTAATTACTATCCTCATTCCTTCCCTGTCACTCTCATCCCTGATATCAGTTATTCCTGTGATAATCCCGTCATTCAGCTTTTTTGCCAGCTTTTCAAGGAAAAGAGCCTTGTTCACGTTGTATGGCAGGCTATGGATTATGATGTGTTTCTTCTGTTCTGTGTTTACCTCTCCTCTGCATCGTACCTTTCCTCTTCCGTTGGTGTATGCATCTTTAAGATCCTTGTTGAACCACAGTATTCCGCCACCTGGAAAATCAGGGCCCCTGATTATATTAAGCATGTCTTCAACTGTTGCTTCTGGGTTTTTGACCGTCATAATAATTGCATTACATACTTCAACCAGGTTGTGAGGAAGCATGTTGGTAGCCATCCCAACTGCAATTCCTGAACCACCATTGATGAGAAGATTTGGTATCTTTGAAGGCAGGTATTCAGGTTGCTCAAGAGAACCGTCAAAATTAAGGTAAAACGGCACAGTATTCCTGTCAATGTCTTCAATCATAGCCTCTGACAATGGCGTCAACCTTGCTTCAGTATATCTCATTGCCGCAGGCTCATCCCCATCGATAGAACCAAAATTCCCCTGGCCGTCAATCAACATGTATCTTAATGAGAAATCCTGTGCCATCCTAGCCATGGCATCATAAATGGCACTATCCCCATGTGGATGGTATTTACCCATAGTTTCTCCAACAATTCTTGCAGATTTCTTATAGGGCTTGTCCGATGAAAACCCATTTTCATACATAGAATAGAGAATTCTCCTCTGCACAGGTTTCAATCCATCTCTCACATCTGGAATGGCTCTGCTGACTATGACACTCATTGCGTATTCTAAATATGATTTTTTCATTTCGTTTTCTATTGGCTTTGATTCCATAATTTCACCTAAATATCAATATCCTTTACAAATTTAGCATTCTCTTCTATGAATCTCCTTCTGGGTTCTACCTTTTCTCCCATCAGAACTGAAAATGTTTTATCTGATTCGACTGCGCTTTCAATCTCAACTTTCACGAGTTTTCTCGAATCCGGGTTCATCGCAGTCTCCCACAACTGT
The DNA here is from genome assembly GCA_021833045.1 of Thermoplasmata archaeon. The sequence continues at coordinate 10,011 of JAKBGP010000020.1, read as the reverse complement.
TCCGGGTTCATTTCTCCAAGACCCTTGAATCTCTGCGTCACAACATTTTTTCCAAGACTTTCAGTGATTTGTGTTCTTTCTTCTTCTGAATATACATAAAACACCTTTTCACCTTTCTGGATTCTGTAAAGTGGAGGTTCTGCGAAGTAAATGTTTCCATTTGTTATGAGTGTTCTCGCATGCCTATAGAAAAATGTTAAAAGTAATGTTCTAATGTGTGCCCCATCAACATCTGCATCAGTCATAATAATTATTTTTCCATATCTCAATTTAGAGATTTCAATTCCATCTCCAATACCTGCACCAAGTACTGCAATGAGGTCCCTTATGATCTGATTTCCGAAAGCTTTGTCATCACTTACCTTTTCAACATTCAGAATTTTTCCTCTAAGAGGAAGAACAGCCTGAAATTCTCTGTTCCTAGCCTGTTTTGTGGAACCACCTGCAGAATTTCCCTCCACAATATACAATTCGGATTTCTCCCGATCTGAAGATGAGCAGTCTGAGAGTTTCCCAGGAAGCGAACCGCTTTCAAGAGTAGTTTTTCTTTTAACAAGTTCTCTTGCCTTTCTTGATGCTTCCCGTGCTTCCGCAGCAAGTATTGCTCTTTTTAGGATAAGATCAGCGATATTCGGATAGCTTTCAAGAAAGAGTTTCATCGTGGATTCAACCATTGATTGGACTATTCCCTTTACCTCACTGTTTCCAAGCTTGGCTTTAGTCTGACCCTCAAACTGTGGATTCATCATTTTTACATGTATGATTGCTACTATTCCTTCCCTTATATCTTCACCTATGATGCTATCAGTGCCTTTCATATTCTCTTTTTTTCTTGCGTAGTCCATCACAGCTTTAGAGAGACCAGCTTTGAAGCCTATAATATGTGTACCACCTTCAGGCGTACCTATATTATTGACGAAACCTTCAATAGTTTCAGTGCTTGATGTGGTATACTGAATAGCATATTCCAGAATAATTCCATCTTTTTCCGATTTCTCATGTATAGTTCCCTTAAGTATAGCAGTATCACCTTCTGAAATATATGATACGAATTCTGATATTCCTCCGGAGAAGTGGTATGTATTGACATATGAATTTATCTCGTCAATTATTATGAATGTCAGATTGGAATTCAGGTATGCCAATTCCCTCAAACGCTTTTCAATAATCTCTCTTGAGAATTTTGTTGTCTGGAATATTTCTGGATCGGGCCAGAATTTTGTGATTGTACCTGTCTGATCTGGCATATTAATGCTTACGCCAAGACTTCCTATTTTATCTGGTGAGTATTCTTTGAGGTTTTCCTCAGTTATTCCTTTACTGAAAATCATAGAATACATTTTATTATTCTTCTTGACTATGGCAATGAGCTTTGAAGACAGAGCATTTACGACATGTACTCCCACACCATGAAGTCCTCCCGTAACCTTGTATACCTTTTTATCAAATTTTGCTCCACTGTGCAGTTCTGTAAGGACTATTTCTAATCCCGGTTTTCCGTATTTTGGATGAATGTCAACAGGGATACCTCTTCCATTATCTTCAACAGTAACACTTCCATCTGATCCCAATGTGACGTATATTTTGTCCCCATATCCTGCTCCAGATTCATCTACGCTATTATCCACCACTTCAGATATCATGTGATGTAGCCCTTCAGTGCTTGTATTTCCTATATACATTCCTGGAACTTTTCTCACTGCCTTGAGTCCTTCCAGCACCTCAATTTTTGATGCATCGTACTGATCCACTTTTACCAAGAACTGTATGCACCTACGCATATTAAATTATTTGAAATTGAAAGCAGAAACCGAATATTATTGTATTTTCTGTCATTTTGCATCACACATAATTTTTATATAAGTAATAATGCATTAGCCTCTGTGAGAGAATGCAGGAACTAATTTGCAACATTGAATTTTCTGTGGAGGAAGAAGGTCAGAACGGTGAATCAACTTACACTGCAAGACTGAGAACTGACATGGGAGGACTCAGAGAATATGTGGGTGTAACCTTCGAAGATGCTCTAAATCAAGTTATAATTGAACTTGAACAAGAGTTTTCTTAAAATTTATTAATTTTTAAATTTATGAAAGTAATTTTTGTTCAATATATGTTTTAGTATGTACCATAAATAATTTATATAATCTTCAGATTCAATTATGTTGAAGTACTTAGCAATTGCTCTGGCATTATTGATAGTTATGGAAATTCCAGCTAACAGCCAGAATAATGATTACGGCAATCACATATCTTTTCTTTCCTCACCAGGCATTAATTTTAGCATAGGAGGGGTAAACACAACCCTTAAGTTTTTCACCGGAGGTAGAGTTCTGATCGAAGATAATGAGATTAATTATACATCAATTTGGAGTATTACTAAAAATGGATTCATGAACTATACTTATACATCGGAAGCTTTGGAATCGACCTCTGTGAGTTTTCCTGTTATGGGGCTTTCTTATAATACTGTCATGGTAAATATGATATTTTTTATTAACACCACAACTTACATTCACCCCGTGTCCCTAAATAGAACATTTAATCCTAACAATGGCAGTCCAATAAAATCTGGAAACACTAACACACTTTCAATTTCTTACAACATTACCTCACACAGAATTATTTTAGGGGCCCCATCTATTATTAATCTATCAAAAGAGGATCAGCAATCCATAATAATTCCGGAAATATTTTATTTTGGAAATTCTCCTGCACCAGCCAATATGTCATTTAAGTCTGATAATTCCAACTTCAATTCATTCAAATTCCAATTTGGCAATTCCCTTAAAAGTTTATATTACACTTTCAACAGAACTTACTTTGAAAATGGAGTTGCAAAACAGGCTGAAGTTGAATTTGAACATTTATCTCAATCCAACAGTTTAAAGATGGGGTTTGTTTTTGCAATGAATAATTCCTACACAAACATTACATATGACCCTTATGTTATTACTCCAGATGTTTCACTATCAAACTTCAATATCTCAGGTCCATTGAATGGTACAATTAACTATTTATTAGATAATTCTGAAATCCTGATTGGTGGATTCACTGCAGGCCTTATGATAATAGGGGCAGGTTATATCTCTTACAAAAAGAGATCATCCCTATAGTTTTTCATCAAGGATATCTATAAGACTTTCCGCCAGTTCCTCAAGAAATGATTTCTTTGATTTTTTGATAGCTTCACGAAGTGATTCTGGATTTCTCAGAGTGCATATGCCCTTTTCAATAATTACAATATTATCGTTTTGAAGCTCCTTAAGCGATTCGTTTGAATTCTTTCCGCATTTATCAATAATTTCTTCAATTGTAGATTCTCTTTTCCTGAAAAGATAGAAAATGATTTCCCTATTATTCCTGGAACGCAGGTGGAATCCGAGATTATTTCTAACAGGATCGCTGGTTGCATATAAGAAATACCTTTTAAAACGGCCATCTTTTCTCACTTTAATCTGTTCATCCTTCTCCAGTTGGTATAAATGATATTCAACATGTCCTGTGGCAAGGCCCGTTACCCTTTGAATTGCCCTAAAATGTATACCCGGGTTCTCTCTTATGACATTGAGTATAATTTCCCTCGTACCGGAACCCGAAGTCAATGGACACTTCCTCTCAATATTCCTGCATATAGAATGATGAGCATAATAAAATCAGAAAACGAAACTATAAAGACAGTATATCCTGCAAATATAGTAATGCCAAAATATTGAAGAGAAAGCATTATCATAGATACCAGTATAACAATGAAAAACATTAGAGTGTAACTCAATATCCTCAATCCTTTTTTAATTGCCCTAGCGGAGACGATGGACAGAAATATGGACAATATAATATTGATTCCAATGATTAGTAATTCATATCCTATCATTACCCTAAGTATTATGAAGTTGTTAAAAATATTATGGTGTCCTCTCCCTTATAGAGAACCCGGAAGCAGCCATGATTTTCTTGACATCATGCAGATATTCCCTATCTCCTTCTATTGAATCTGCTTGCAAATCATTCTTGTTTCTTTTCACTGTAATCTCAAGTTTTACTTTTCCATTTACAGCATATATGAACATTCGCGTACCCCCAAAATTCTTCTTGATTAGCTGCTTGATTATTGAATAAAGTAAATCCCTTGGACTCAGAAGAACCTCTCTCTTGTCGTTTTTCCAGTTTCCTAAAAATTCTGGTTTAACCATAAAAAATTTTCTTGTGTCCGGTAAAAACACTTCTTTCAGCTCATTTTTCTTAACGTATTTATCCAACAATTTCTTGTAATTGTCATTATTGCCGATACCTGTTATCTGCTGATACATTTCGTAATTGATGAACCCATAAGTGGAAATTATTTTTTTGAAAATCCATTCTGCTGTTTCATCTATTGAAAATTTTTCAATGACAAATCTGTATTTTGATTCTGCATCCTTACAGATTACAGCAGAATTCCACAATCTGGAAACAGAATCCTCGATCTGTAAATGTGAACCATGCACATTTTCAATAATTTCATTTTCAGATGCGGGAAACTGCAGGATGAACCTTAAGACATCCTGATCAAGAGGTGTCATTACAATTGGGCGCAGCGACCTGTAGATTGCAATTGTTTCCATTGTTCCCTTTGACTGTATTGACATCGGCCCGTTAAAAGTAAAGATAAGATCAGAAGTAAAATAGCTTTCAAGATCTGAAGATCTTATAGACCACATTCTTGCTTCAGTTCCTTCCCTTATTCCAAGTGTGGCATTCATTATGTTCTCTCTGGCCGATCCTGCTATATCAGATGTTGCTCCATAATATTCCAAAGACTTCTCAATAAACTTATCTGAATACATTACTTCAAACTTGTCTCTCCCCTTAACCCAGAACTCATTTCCGTGAGAATATCCCAGAATTTCAAGAGTATTTACAATTTTCCCTGAATTATTGTTGAAAACAACTGCCTTGCCTTTCTTTACAAAGTTTGTCTCTATATATTTAAGTATTTTTTCCCTGTCCTCTTCTTTTTCAAGCTCTACCTGTGATATCCACACTATTTCTGGATAAATATCTACAGAAAGCAAAGCAGATAATCTCCCTTCCGAATAAAATATCATATTATAACCACTGTCATATGACAGAATCTGCCTTTCATAAATACTGGATGGATCTCTTACAGGAACCAAAATATCTTCAGGGTAATTTTCTGGCAGTTCACCAAAATATATTCCATTTTTTCCCATGGAAGAAGGAATATTATCCAGATCACCTTTCCTAATATAAAACCAGAAATTTCTCATCAGTTCATTCTGTGTAACAGGGCCTGTGAAAGTAAGGAGTGTTTCCATGGCCTCATTTCTGGTCATTGATGTTTTAGCTATTTTTCCAAACCTTCCATTATCTTCATATACTAGAACATTATGCTGCATTTCCTTCAGAATAAGCCTTAATTCTTTCATATCAATTGATAATGCTGATGAAATAGCTTCAGGTGTTGCAGCCCCATATTCAAGATAAGAATATACTCTGTCATCGTTTTCTTTCTGCTCATTTTCCCTGAGTTTTTGAAGTGCCAAAGCCATGTCTCTGTGCATCACAGTATGCCTGTGCCTAAAAAACCTACCGGCAATTACAGGTGAATTTTTTATTGTGTCTTCTCCAGATGGAACCCTCATTTCAATTGATGCATTATCGTTAAAATACCCGACATTTGCAAGATACTGATCAGCATTATCAAAACGCCTCATTATCTTTCCTTTTCTCCTGATCTCAGGATCGTTTCCACTGTAACTCAGTATCTGCTCCACATGACCATGTTCTATGTACTGCTTCGCAAATACTGGGGTCACATAATCCTCATCTATTCTTCCAATTGAAACATTGTTAGAAATTTCACTGTCGAGGATTTCTCTTTCCATAGGTAATTTTATGGATAATTCATCTGCAGTCATCGGTCCCATTGAGCTGATAGTCTTAAAAACTAATTCAGTCACGCTCATATGACTTTTTTCAGGTTCTCCTCTACGCAAATAAATTGTACTTTCACCGGAAAAATTTCTTTTGATGAGATACATGGCCTCAAGCGCACTGAGAGAATTTTTCACAGCATCCTCCGAATATGAGAGGCTATGAGCAATTTCTTTCATGGATTTTCCGTCACATTGTTCAAGAATATTTTTATCCTCTTCCGTCAATTCCTTATGTCTCGAAAAAAGTTTTCTAAATAGTTCAACCCTTTCTGGAACTGTCCAGTATATCCCCCTTACATAAACACTCTCTATCTTATTTTCTAAAGCGAGTTGCCTGCAGATTTTTTCTGAATTCTCAACCCCATATGGGAATGGAGAATTAAATCTTGATCTGGATATATCGACATAGGGAAAGTATTCAAACAATTCTATCATGGAATATTCATCAGAAACTCTGGGCACACGGGATGAATAGAAAAGATCAACAATTCTCTGATCCTTTATCTTAAAGTCCATATATTCCGTTCCATAGATTCTGTCCACTATCCTGCTTTGAAGCTCACGTAGTAGTTTTGCACGGTCCTCCATAAGGACAATATCAGAAACACTGGCAAGAATTAATGAGAGGGAAAACGGGCTTGATTTTGACGAATAGTCTGCAATGGAATAATTGCCTCTTTCGATTATTTCTGAAACATATCTCGAAGCTGCAGGAACATCCATCATGTCATTCATGATTTCCCTGTATGTTTCCATTATAACAGGAAAATTGTGTATATTTTCAAGTGCTTTGAGTACCCTGTCGCTCCTTAGTTGCTGTATCACAATAGAAACCTCATGTCCCTTGTATTTCCTGAGCACCATCAATGCTCTTGTGGCGCACTGCCTGAATCTTTCTTTGAATATGGTGGTGTTGCTGATCGAGCTTCTAACATATGTGGTAAAATTGTTTGTGTTTATCAATTCGATGATATTCTTAATGTCGAGTTTTTTTTCAAATGTCAACATGAATCCATCATCTGTAACTGTTATTCTTGTATTCAACAGGTACTTGTTGGCAATGGCCTGCGCATATGCCCTTGAAAGGGCATCATTCAATCTCCGGCCCAATGGTACAAGGAATACAGCGCTGTATAATCCACCCTCCTCATATCCTTCCACATAAAGATGCCTGTCTGTCGGTATGTCGAATTTTGATTGTGCCTTAATATATGATATTATGCTTCTGGCTCCATTTTCGTCAATTCTGTAATTTTCCATGAGCCAATTCTTTAATTGAGGTTCTTCATTCAACATATTTGCAACTGTTTCTCTGAATTTTCCTATAAGAGTTCCAAGATCATAACTTCTTGGTAGCAGTTCTCCTGACCATGAAGGTATTGTAGGTTTCATGCCAGTTGCATCCCTTACCATAACCCTGTTACCCCTTGTTTTTATAAATGCATAGGTTCTGGCCCCCAGAACAAAAATGTCTCCTGCAACCATTCTCTCCACAAATTTATCGCTTAACTGACCAAGGTGCCTTCCATTGGTATCGACGACTTTATAATCCGAATCATCAGGAATTGTCCCAACATTCATGAAATAGATCATCCTGGTACCTTTCTTCTTTCCAATGGTCTTAGCTTCCTCATCGTACCATATCTTCGAATAAATAGTGTTATTCTCAACCCTGCCTGCAAGATATTCGATCACTGCCAGATAATCTTCCCATTTCAGATTGCGGTATGGATAACTTCTCCTGATGAGATTATAGGCATCCTCGATATTCCATACCTTCTCAAGTGTCATTCCCACAACAGCCTGAGAAAGGACGTCAAGGGCCCCTTCTGGAATATTGACCCTATCAATATCCCTTTCATAAGATGCTCTTGTGAGAACTGCACATTCCACCAAATCATCCAGAGTAAAGACTACAAACCTCCCCAGCGTGAGTTCTGAGATAGAATGACCGGCTCTGCCAATTCTCTGGAGCCCTTTGGAGACAGATTTCGGGCTTCCAATCTGAATTACAAGATCAATGCTTCCAATATCAATTCCTAATTCGAGAGAAGTTGAAGATATGACACATTTTAATTCGCCTCTCTTCAGTTTTTCCTCGACATTTATTCTTGTCTCTTTGCTTAGGGATGAATGATGTGCCTCAAGGCTGTCAATTCCTCTTGCCTTCAGCCTTATGGCTACATGTTCAGTGGAACTTCGTGTATTTGTAAAAATAAGCGTTGTTTTATGGTCATCTATAAGGTTTGCCAGAATGTCATACATTCTTTCATTAGCCACCTCGAAACCAGCACTGGTCAAATCCTTGACCGGAGTCAACGTCATTAAATCAAGGCTCCTCTTGATGTCTACATCAATTATTTCACATTGCCTCTGAATGCCTTTTTCATATCCGCATAGAAATGCTGCTATAGTTGGCAAAGGTGCCTGCGTTGCAGAGAGACCAATTCTTGTATAGCCATGAGCTATTTCCTCGAGCCTTTCCATGTTAAGAGATAGTAGTGTTCCCCTCTTGGATGAGGAGATTTCATGTATCTCATCAATAATTACATATCTAACAGTTGTGAATTTTTCCTTGAATTTAGGAGCAGTAAGAGCAAGAGAAAGTGACTCTGGTGTTGTTATGAGGATGTGAGGAGGTTTCTTAAGCATTTTCTGCCTGTCTTTCTGTTCTGTATCTCCCGTTCTGACACCTACTCTTATTTTAGGAATGCTCAGGTTCATTTTTTCTGCGAGTTCATAAATTTCTTCCAGAGGTGTATTAAGATTTTTGTTTATATCATTTGCAAGTGCTTTCAGTGGGCTTATATATACACAAATTATTTCATCATTCAAATTATTGTTTCTGGCTCTTAAAAATAATTCATTCAATATGGCAAGGAAGCCAGTAAGAGTCTTGCCTGTACCTGTGGGGCTTGAAACCAAAACGTTCATTGACTGGTGAATTAAAGGAATGACCTTCTTCTGTGGTTCAGTCATTCTTGAATATTTGCTCATAAACCATGTACTGATAATTGGATCAATAAATGGCATTATTTTTTCTATTCTTTCTCCATCAATGTAATTGTCTTCAATCGTGTTGATCCTTAAGTCAGTATAAGATTGTATAAAAGAGTTTGTTGTAAAAGTATGTACAAAATTAAGGGAAACTCTTAACTAATCAAATCTTCGTGGAATGCTAAAATATAAAAATACTTTCATTACTTTGAAATAATGGTGTAACCTGTTTTTTCCAAAGATGATTTTGAAAGCTGTGCAATTAGTTTCATCCTTTTTTCCCGTTCAATGCCTGATGAACGCAAAACTTCAGAAAAAAATTCCAGAGCAATATCATAGTCATGATGATTGACTGGTTTTGGTATTCCGTCCTTTCCTCCAACAGCGAAAGAATATCTTACAGGATCTTCCATGCTTGGTCTTGTACCCATAATTACCTCAGAAATATAACTCAATGCCCTGATTGCACTCTTCCCAATGCCTTTCACGAAAAGCAGTTCCTTCATATTTGAAGGTTCGTATTCATAAATCTCCCTGAGTTTCTCCCACGGCATCTTAACTGCCATATTGAGTACCTTCTCTCCTGCGAAGGAATCCAGTGTTGATTGAGTTCCTGTGGAAAAATAAGGTTTTTCCCTGATTATCTTCAGCATTGATTTACGGGTGTCTCTACTCATGGGCGACGAAAGGTCAAGAACTTCTTTTTCCATTATTGATGCATTAATTCCATTCCTCTCCTCTAAATTGTTAATGTTGTTCTGAAGTGTACCCCAGTGATATCTCCTTGCCAGCCCATGAACAGGATTCAACCCCTGTTGCACAACAGAATAGTTTCCGGAATAGTCACTGACAACACAATGAATGTAAAGATCATAACCATCCTGAAGAAGATTGCTGTCAATCCTGGCAACGAGATCTGTATCACGGATTAACTTCTCTGAAAAAGAAGTTGCATTGAAAAATTCTGATACCTTCAGTATCTCTGACCGCTTGTTCCTCATGTGCTTCCCCTTTCCTCCTGCTACAAAAAATGAAAGGTCCTTTTTTTCACTATATTCCTTAAGCGCATGAAGAG
>JAKBGP010000264.1 GCA_021833045.1 Thermoplasmata archaeon | reverse complement strand
GGATGAGTTAGAAACGTTTCAGAAAGACAACATCCGTACTATAATAAAATTTCCAGCAAAATATATAATAATTAATAATATCAGTATTCCGGAGAGTGCTAACTTAAATAAAATCATTTTAGAAAAAAGCAAAGGTTACGAGCTTTGGAAGAACTTTTGATGAATAATTATAAATTATATTGAAGTAATAAGACATAGGGTAATAGCAGAATAAAATTGCTCAAGAGGTGAAATATTTGTCAAAGGTTGCAGTTATAATGGGCAGTCAGTCCGACTATGAGGTTATGAAGGAAGCATGTGAGGTTTTGCGATCATTTCAGGTGGATTGTGAATCAAAGGTTGTGTCAGCTCACAGGACTCCAAAGATGATGTATGAATTTGCAGAGAAGGCTAGTTCCAGAGGTATTGAAGTCATTATTGCAGGTGCAGGAGGCTCTGCCCATCTCCCTGGAATGGTGGCAGCAATTTCAAATCTGCCAGTTATAGGTGTCCCGGTGATGACCAGGGCACTCAAGGGAATTGACTCACTTCTTTCCATTGTTCAGATGCCATCTGGAATTCCCGTTGCGACAGTTGCGATCAACAATTCTAAGAATGCTGCACTTCTAGCTGTAAGAATTCTATCTTTGAAGTATCCTGAACTTGCTTTCAAGATGAGAAATTACATGGAAAAGGAAAGGGAAAGCGTTGAAAACACAAGATTACCATAAAACCATAGGAATAGCAGGTGCAGGGCAGCTAGGGACAATGATGATTCTTGAATCCAGGGGTCTGCCAATCAAATTCAATGTTTATTCTGAAAGTCAATCAGATCCTGCGGTTTCAATTGCAGATAGATCCTATAGCACGGATCAATACAAAGAATTTGTTGATGAAAGTGATATTGTCACCTTTGAATTTGAACATATAAACAGAAAACTACTGGAATATGCAGAACATGAGGGAAAGTTAAGGCCATCATTAAAATCTGTAGAACTTAAAATGCAGAGGCATTTGGAGAAAGAATTCCTAAAATCTAAGAATTTTCCAGTTGGTGAATTCATAGTAGCCCATGGTGCAAAGGACGCTCTTAAATTAGCAGAACCTATGGGAAAGTTTGTAATCAAAAAGTCAGAGGGAGGATATGATGGAAAGGGACAGTATTACTATTATGACATGAGCACATTTCCTGTTGATTCTGAAGAAATTTTTGTGGTAGAAAAATTCGTGGAGTATGACAGTGAGGCCTCTATCATCTGTGCGAGGGATGTAAAGGGCAGCTTCTACTTCTATGAACCTTCCTATAATTTGAATAAAAGTGGGATTCTTATATGGAACAGTTCCCCTATAAATAATAATGAATTAAGATCACAAATGATTGAAATTTCAAGCAGACTCCTGAAAGAGTTAGAGTATGTTGGGGTAATGGGTATAGAGTTCTTTCTTACCAAGGATGGTCCACTAATAAATGAATACGCACCGAGGGTTCATAATACTGGTCACCACACACTCATGGGATCAAGCTATTCACAGTTCGAGATGCATGTTAGATGCGTAATGGGACTTCCACTGTTTCAGCCTTCAACATATGTTCCATCGGGTATAGTTAACATTATTGGACTCTCGTTAAGTGACACCCAGCTGAATGATATATTGAAACTTGGAAACACAAGGATTTACGATTACAGAAAGAAAGAGGTCAGAAAAAAGAGAAAGATGGGTCATGTCTGTTTGACTGCAGACAGCAATGAGGAACTTAAAGAACGCATTGAAAATGTCATTAAGATCATATATAAAAATGATATGAACCAGTATATTTGATCATAAGCGATCAATATTTAATATGGGGAAGGATAATGAAAGATGAATTCAGGGGAAGCGTTTGGAAAGCCAGGCATACCACCTAAATGGACGTCAAGTGCGAAGGAAGGAGTCGGAACTTCCCTGAGGAGATGCTCAAGACTCCATTTTACAGTTTCACATGGAATAGTAAATGAGGTATATTATCCAGGAGTGGATACTGCCCAGATCAGGGATCATCAGCTTCTCATAACAGATGGAAAATTTTTTTATGAGGAAAGAAGAGGGACATCTCACAGCATTCAATGGATAAAATCAGGGATTCCGGCCTATAGAATAGTTAATGACGATAAGGATCTAAGGTTTAAAGTAGAAAAGACAGTATTTATTGATAGCGAGAATGATGTCCTTGTACAGCATGTTGTATTCATCAAAAATGATCAAAAGGACAACATCTCACTTTATTCTCTACTCTCTCCGCATTTAATGAATGGAGGAATGGGTAATACTGCATGGAACGGGAACTACAAGGGAAAAAGGATGCAATTTGCATCTAAGGGAGAAATTTTCATGGCATTTTATATTCCAGAAGTTTCAGGCAAAATGAGCTGTGGTTTTTCAGGTTATTCAGACGGATTCCAGGATATAGCAAACAATAAAACCATGACATACGAATTCAGTTCTGCCACTGATGGCAATGTTGCAATAACAACTGAAATACTGCTTGAAAAGCAAAACTCATTTAACATGTACATGGCATTCGGAACCACTATGGAGGAGGCTGCTCTTAAGGTACTAAAATCAAGCAATCTAAACTGGGAAAGTGCCCTTAATGATTTCGTGCAGCACTGGGTAACATATAAAAAATATACTGCAAAGAATATTCTTGTAAAGAAAAAATACGATTTGCTAGAACCAAGTCTTGCAGTAATAAGAACACATGTTTCAAAGGAACCACTGGCAGGGGGAATTATTGCAAGCCTTTCCATCCCATGGGGAAACTTCAAAAGTGATGATGATCTTGGTGGTTATCATCTCATCTGGCCAAGGGACATGGTTGAGGCAGCGCAGGCACTTCTCATTCTAGGAGATATTGATGGTTCTGTGGATGCCCTGCGATATCTCCAGTCAACTCAGGAATCTGATGGCCACTGGCCACAGAATATGTGGCTTAATGGGAAGCAGTACTGGGGAGGCATTCAGATGGATGAAACTGCCTTTCCAATAGTACTCTTATATAATCTGTGGAAGGGAGGATATGTAAAACTTGAAAACTTCAGCGATATGCTGATAAGGGCATTATCATTCATCGTTGCCAATGGTCCGGTTACTGATCAGGATAGATGGGAGGAGGATGGTGGATATTCAAGTTTTACCATAGCAGTTGAAATATCTGCCCTTTGCTATGGGTCTGAAATGATTGATCAGCTTGGTTTTCATGAAGAGTCTAACAAAATTCAGCTTGTAGCAGATATTTATAATAGCAACATCGAAAGATGGCTTTACAGAGAGAATTCTGACCTGGACAGTAAATATGGCGTTATAGGGCATTTTGTCAGGATATCGCAGGTAGAAGAAGATATACAATCAAACGATTATATTCCAATAAAAAACAGGCCATGGTCTTCATCACTTGTGAAAACGGAGGAGACAGTTAGCACTGGAGTATTA
>JAKBGP010000263.1 GCA_021833045.1 Thermoplasmata archaeon | reverse complement strand
AATTCCCGTTTCAATTCCAGGGTCATCCATAAGAGAATTGCATGGTTCCCTTACATTCGAGAATCTAAAACTGAACGGGGTTATCGTTTCTGAACCGGAATTCATAATTCTTGAAAATATAGATTTTCCAGCCATAATTGGAGTGGAAATACTTCAAATGATTGGATTGAAACTGGACTTCAGAACTGATACTATGCGGTTCTGAATATCCAGTTGTTTCAATAAAACAAGAAGAAAACGGGGTTCAGTTTCTGTTTTCCAGTTCCCTTTAAAAGTAAAGTTTTTTCATAAATAGAAATATATTTAGGATACCTAACTATTAAGTTACCTAATATGTCAAGAAACGGATCAGATAAAATATTAAACAACAGAGTAGAGAATATTGGGGGAGTCTGGACAGATTTTGGAACACTTATATCAAAATTCACGAAAATTTCGAGGATAAACGCGAGAAAGGCACAACTTACATTACCGCAAGCATGGGCGTTGCAGGTAATATCAGTGCGAAAAGGAATTTCCCCAAAGGAGATATCGTCCTATTCAGGAACGAGCCTCCCAAGCATCACTGACCTGCTTGACGGATTGAGTAAATTAAAGTATATATATCGGTTAAGAAGCAGCGAAGATAGAAGGAGAGTAGAAATTTCAATATCAGAAAAAGGAAAAGAGAAACTTCTTAAGTTTCAGAAACTGCAACAGTCAGTAACGGAGAAGCTTGAAAAGACGCTCAATAAAGAGGATATGACTGCATTTTTAAGAATTATGGCAAATTTGGTAAATGTTCTGGGTAGTATTGAGTAAATTGGTGATGAATAATTGTCCCCTGGTGAAATAAATGTCACGAAATCAAGAAAAAGAGTGCTGCCAGCGATTCACCCTTATCTGATAATGGTTGGTATTGTAACGGGGGTGCTGATGGGTGCCCTTGATAATCTTATTGTAACAACTGCAATGCCGGCCATTTTAGGTGCGTTACACCAGCCCAACGGTCTTGCATTCCTGATTGATGCATATATTACTTCATCTGCTGTCGGGATGGTTATATTTGGAAAACTTTCTGATCACTTCAGTAAGAGAATAATCTTACTGGTAACATTAGCCCTCTTCATCATAGGTTCAACATTGGCCGGAGTAAGTCAAAATCTATCTGAATTGGTTCTGTTCAGGGCAGTTCAGGGGCTTGGAAGCGGTGGATTTCTCCCTGTAGGGCTAGCCGTGATTGCAGTGGTTTTACCCCCAAGTACACGCGCTAAATTGACCGGTGCTGTAACCAGCTTAATTGGGATTGCAATTGTGGTTGGTCCTGAACTTGGGGCATTCATCGTTGATACGACAAGCTGGAGATATGTTTTTTATGTGAATATTCCGTTCGGCATGGTTTCTTTCATTCTCGTATGGTTTTTACTAAGTCCGCTAAAACCCAATTTGCGTGGAAAGTTTGATTATTTAGGCTCAATTCTCTTGGCCTCATGGGTCTCATTTCTGACATTCCCCTTAATAGAAATGGCATATTCAGGATGGTCTCTGAGAGACCGCTTAACTATTGTCTTTCTTGCATCAGGACTGGTGTTATTGGCCTTTTTCTTGCTAGTAGAAATGCATGTTGCAGAAGAGCCGGTTATACCTCTCAGAATGTTCAGGCATAAAACGATAGTTTCAGACAGTTTTCTTAGTTTCTTTCGTGGCGGAATTCTTTTTTCCCTGAGTACATTCATCGCTATATTTGTAACAGAGGTTCTTTTCGGAACGGCAAATACACTTAGAAATGTTCTCTATGGCTTTGTCGTTCCTATGGTATTGGGGTCTATACTTGGAGGGATTTTATTGCCAAAGCTATCCTACAGGTTTTTTTGCGTTATAGGAACAATTTGCATGGCACTTGGGTTTCTCCCCCTTCTGAAAATATCACCGAGTACACAACCTTATATATTTGTGGGATCGCTCCCTGTCCTTGGTCTGGTCGAGGGGATGATCCCAATAGGCTTTGGCGTTGGCTTTACAATGGCAGCAACAACTCTTTCTGCGCAATACTCAGCAGAACCGCTAGATATTGGTGCGTCAAGTTCTATTGTACAATTTATGGGCAATATCGGAGGGAGTATTATCCTCTCTATCCTAACAGCGTTCATCTATTTCAGGTATAACGAATTAGATTTGGTGAGCCATGTGACTTCTACAAATCTGGGCAAATATGGAATTGATGTCACGGCCATGTCATCAGCCATACAGGAATCTTTCTTCATTCTGTTCATTCTGTCTTTATTCACTATAATTTCGGCATTCTTCATCTATGGCCGTCTTCCACACATATCTCGTGAATTTAAAGATAGAACCCAGAAACCTTAGACATAAGAGTGTTTTGCTGTAATCATTTGCAATTGGTTTTACACATTCCATCTTGGACTTGCTTACACCTATAATAAAGTCCGGTCGGGCCCATTCAATATCCGGTTTAGTTTTTTACAGAATTACTGAAAATACGGTGTTTCTAACATATCAAATCATACATGCATGTTAGTATTTCTTATGGTTTCTTTGTACACTCACCAATCACATTTTGGAATATAATAATAGTCAGATATTAATGAATCTCATCCTTCATGCCATACTCCAGGAAAGCGTGTATTCCAAGGCATCTGTATCTGATTCCAAGGAGAAATGACACAACCCATGAATCATGTTTATAGGATTCCCAACGGCTATTCCTCTCGAAAAGGTAATGCCCGGAGTGATCCTTGCTTGAAAGTGTCAAAAATGTATTTATTTCTATAATCATCCCAAAAAATATTTTGAGATAGAAATTATTCCTTTGGCCTTTTCCTTTTATTATTTAGACACTTATAAGAGAGAATATATAAGTATCTGTGGCACAGTTTCACAGATGGAAGGAAGGGTTTCTTGTGGTATGGAAAAAGCACTTGGAGAAACATCAAAGAGGTAAACAATCTCAAGAGACTAGATGGTGATCAGGCGTTCGTTATAGATGCTTTAAAAAGCCGACAGAGAGAGAATTGACTATAATAATGGAATGGCAGCTAACATGACCCAATCAAGGGTATGTTTTTCTATGGAATCTAAAAGATATTTATCATTAATTGAAACACTTTACTTGATTTGCTTAACCTTATGAAAGAATTCATCATAAGGTCATATGGGAAAAATTAATACATCAAGCCAGAACAATATTACCATAATGCATGATGGTGTAGGTATTAGTATAACGAAGTCTGAAGGGGTGCTCAGGATTCTAGGCAAAAAATATTCTTTGATGATCATCGGTGTTCTTGGAAATAACAATTCTATGAGTTTTAGTGATATAAAGAAGTCAGTTGGTTGTCCCCGATCAAATCTCCTGTCTGTGCGACTTAAAGAGATGAGCAATGCAGGTATTATTATGAGAAACGTCATTGAGTCACATCCGGTTTCTGTTAGATATTCACTGACAGAGAGTGGAAAAGAACTTAGAGA
>JAKBGP010000019.1 GCA_021833045.1 Thermoplasmata archaeon | reverse complement strand
CTCCTGCATTTGCTGTGGTATGGTATGAAGTGAGCTGCAGAGAATTTCAGGTTAGTTTCCCATCCGTTGATGAATATGGACATCATTTTTTGTTTCTCCTTTCCTTCATCTCTTCCCACATAGAGTCTGGAAGCATGGATAACATGCTGAACTGTGCAGCACTGTTGATGTATTCTCCACCATCTATCCTTATGGTTTCACCGTTGATGTATTCTACAGCATCGCTCATGAGATATGCTGCAAGCTCCCCTATCTCTTCCTTCCTGCCAAGCCTCCTCATGGGATTCCTGTTAATCATTAAATTTTCAGCTTCATCGCCAGGAATGAGATTCTTCCATGCACCGTCAGTTTTGAAGGGGCCCGGTGCTATTCCATTAGCCCTGATTCCCTTGGGGCCCCATTCTGCTGCTATGCTTCTTGTGAATGCCTGGAGACCGGATTTTGCAGTTGCGGATGGAACCACATAGGGTGACCCTGTGTCAACATAGGTTGCGAGAATGCTCAGTATATTTCCCCTTTTACCATCCTTTATCCATCTCTTTCCAACTTCAAGGGTAATGTTGATTGATCCAGTTAAGACTATATTTAAAACTGCTAAAAACCCGTTCATGGAAAGATCTTCCGTTCTTGAGATAAAATTTCCTGCGGCATTGTTTATGAGGCCTGAAATTTCATGCTCATTCATCATTTTGTTTACAATCTCTTTAATCTTATCAAAATCTCTAATGTCTGATGAATAAGTGAAACTTTCAATACCCTTTTCCTTGAGAGAATTTCTTGCTTTATTCAGTTTTTCCTGATCTCTGCTAATAATATGAATGACTGCACCATATGAGCCAAGTGTATTTGCCATCTGAAGACCCAATCCTGATCCGCCGCCTGTAATAATTATCCCTTTACCGGAAAACTGTTTTCCATTAAGCATATGAGATCATCCTCACATATATCATTAATTTTAAGGTAAAGTGCTTGATTTAATACTTCCACTTTTTTCATATTAAGACAAAATGGTTTAATATTATAAATCAATTTTACTGAAAATAGAAGATAAATTGTCTTAAGAACCTATCCTTTTGATATCACTATTTACCATTAGTTTTACCAGTTCATTAAACCTTATTTTTGGTTCCCACCCTAAATATTTTTTTGCCTTTGAATAATCTGCAACATAATTATCAGACTCGAGAGGTCTGAAAAAATTTTTATTGACCTTAATAAGAACTTCATCTTGATCGGAAAGCCCAACCTCATTTATGCCTTTACCTTTCCAGTGCAAATCTACTCCAATGATTTTAAATGCCTCTGTTACAAAATCTCTAACAGTGTGTAATTCACCAGTACCTAGAACAAAATCTTCAGCGTATTTGTATTCAAGAACCTTTGTCATACCCTCCACGTAGTCACTGGCATATCCCCAATCCTTCCTAGCATCCATGTTTCCAAGTTCAAGTGGAGAATGATCACCTTTCGCATATCTAGCTACGTGCATTGATATTTTTCTAGTTACAAATTCTGGACCACGTACCTCGGACTCATGGTTGAACAGTATTCCATTACTCATATAGAGACCATATGCTTCCCTATAATTCTTTATAGTCCAATAACCCGCTAGCTTTGAAATTGCATATGGACTCCTGGGTTGAAAGGGGGTGTCTTCATTCTGAGGAGTGATCTTTGGCTGACCATATAGTTCCGATGTTGCTGCAAAGTAAAGTCTTGTATCAGGAGAATAATCCTTGATTGCGTTTACTACGTTGAGTGTACCACCTATATTAACATCATAAGTTGAGGAAGGATTCTGAAAGCTGTAACCAACAAAACTCTGTGCGGCTAAGTGATAGAAATAATCAGGTTTATTTTCACCAAGTAATTTTGATAGAAAGTTAGCATCAGTAAGATCGCCATAATGAATATTTACCTTTTCTTTTATGTTGCTAGGCAACAGTTCCAAATTTCCAATAGTCATGCTACTGTTCCTACGTATGATCCCATGTACCTCAAATCCCCTTGAGATTAGTAATTGTGTGAGGAAGTATCCATCCTGCCCCGTTATTCCTGATATCACTATAGTTTTCATTTGAACTAGAAACTCAAGTGTTCTAAATCACTTTAACTTTGTGATCTTTAACATAATATATTTTACATATTCGTTCAAGTCAACATTTATTGTTTATTCATCTGTTGTTTATCGATTATTGAGCATAATAATTAATATATTTAATTATCGAACATGGAATCGGTGAATGTTAAACATAATTCTAGAGAGTATTCCCTGATAATTAGTAAAAGAGCAGGGAAAATTTGAACTTTACAACCTCCGCCAAACACAGGATCTTGTGATCAGAAATTCTGACATTATCCTCAAGACAGCATTCAAATGTAATAACCATATCAACAAGTGTGGATTTTATGAAATGGATTAACAATCCCCTAAGCCGTGACTGAGCATGAAAATTTATATTCCATGCAATTGAAGAGAGCATGAAAGAGATCCAAACATAGAATTCCAGGATCAGTTTCCATCCATAATCGAGAGTAATCTAAAAGTGTTAAAATATCTTGGAACATATTATTATTGACTCTTAGTGAGAAGTATATCTTCAAATTCTTTAGCTAGGAAAATAAGGGATGTGCGTTGTTAGCTATTATCCAATAGCATTCGTCGAATTTTTCTTCTGAGAGATTCAAAAGTTGTTCAGAAACTACAACTAGACAATTTCGGATAGGGGTACATCATAAACGGAACGAAGATTCATTATTGAACATTGAGATAAGGATAATTCAAAGATGAATAATGCTTAAATAACGGGGAGTATTTCTTGAACCAGCTATTTGTATGGAACTACAACAAAATCTCCTGCTGCTCGAACCTGCAACTTCTCAAGTATATGAGGAAGATGTTAAAGTAATAAATCTGTTGATAGTAATGCCGATATATAAGGAGGCCAAAATTCTATCTGAGAAGTTGAATTCACTCTACAAATATCTTATAACAACAACCTACTCATTCCTATTGGTGCTTTCTGTTGATGACTCAAGAGATGATTCGGTAAAGATAGCTACCGATTTTAAAAACCATCACGATCATGTAGAGATTATTGTACACTATGAAAAAAAAGGTCGCGGATTTGCGGTTAGAGAGGCTTGGAAAAGGTTTGATGCTGAATATTATTCATTTATTGACGCAGATCTAGCAATGGGGGTAGACATAATATCAGATTCTTTGTCTTTTCTAAATAACAGTTCGTATGACATTGTCACTGCCTCCAGATATTGCAATGGTGCAAAAGTGGAAAGACCACCACTAAGGAACGCAGTTTCGAAGATTTACAATTATATGCTTAGAATTCTATTTGATGAAAAATTAAATGACCACCAGTGCGGATATAAAATAATTAACAATCAGGTTAAAAAATATGTACTAAACAAAACAGAAATTAACTCATGGTTTTGGGACACGGAATTACTTGTTAAAGCCATAAAATCTGACTTCAAGGTCACCGAACTACCCGTAACATGGAAAGAGAGAAAGTACAATAAAACATCTATAAAACGCTTGGTCAATGATGTAGGAATACATGGATATGGAATACTGAGATTGATGAGGGATGTAAAGACCAAGAAATTTACTTCTCAGATTGTTACAAGAGCTAAATGATAGCCATTACTTGGAATGCATGATGTAATAACGCTATTCTATCGGAATGGTAGGATTAATTATTGTAGGTTAAAAAAAATGAAACGGGATAACTCAAAACTGTTGTTTGTCAACTCACTCGATGGTAGTGGAATTGGTGATTTCGGTAAGTCACTTTTTTCAGGAATTGGTTCAGAAAGAATTGAAAAATTTTATACTAACACAAATGACACAATGCGTTCGCTGTTTGCAAACTGGATAAAGATTTTTAGATTTCCTGGAAAGATCCTGATAAATCTTGGATTTACATCTTATGGTAAATCGCCTTTTATTAATTTTGCTAATTTCGTTTTCATTTTTATTCATTATAATCTATTCACTGGGAAAATACAGGTGATCTTACATGATTCCCCAGATCTTACTACTAATGAGGCAGCAGGATATGAGCACTTTAATTTTATGAAACTGGGAGGGGCAATCGCGACAAGATTGCTTAAAAAACTTCGAGTTCATGTGTTTTCCATAACTTTGCTCTCTATTCTAAAGAACAAATACGAATTTGAGAACGTATATTTTCACCCATTCCCCTGTCTAGAGACTAAAGAACTGGTACGAAGCCGCATTGACTCTGATATATCGGTAATAAATATAGGATATATTGCACCATACAAGGGCTTGGAATTAATTCAACTAATCAAACAAGCGATTCCAGATGTGAATTTCATTTTAAGTGGTGCATCACACCTAGTTTTGTCAAAGACAGAAAAAGGAAAAGAATACATTAATGACCTAATATCTAGATTGTCTGATGTGGGAGTAGAAATAAGGGGGTATATTCAAGAGAAGGAAATGGATAAACTCGTCTCCGAAATGAGAATCGTGGGTATTTTACCATATGTTACAACTTCTGGCTCAAGTTATGCTGCAATTTTTTTCATAGAACGAGGTATTCCAATAATTGCCTCTGATCTGCCTGAATTTCGTGCCCTTTACGACCATGGCGCTGGGATCATTCTCAGCGAACGAACTCTGGAAAAATTTTCTTCAAATATAGAAAAATTGCGAAATAACAAAGAGTTTTATCAGGATTTGGTGAATAAAAATAAATGCTATTGCATAAAAAATTCTATTAACAATTTTCTAGATGAGCTTGACATTTGAGTTGTGAATCAAACCCCGATTGTCATTTTAATCGGAACCCTTAATGTCTAAACCGCAAATCTTTTAACCCAATATGAAATCGATATACCGTTGAAACAGCCTGAGAAACGCTTAGCAGTAGTGTGTAGAATTCTTTGGACGGGAGGGGTTACTCTAGTTGCTATTGAGCAGCAAAAAGCATTGCTACATATCGGATATGATTCTGACTTATTTTTTTTAAGAGATGCTGATTCCTTGTACAAAGTATCTGAACGAACACACATTCTGCACGGACGGAATGAAAAACAAGGTAAATTGAAAAAAATTCTGACCTATGTAACAATAAAATTTGCTGGCCATCGCGGGGAAGGAGCTACGGTAGATCTTGATTATATTATTGACTCGAGAAAAATACTCAGAGAATATGACCAAATTATATTTCACGATCAATGGTCCGCATTCCTTGGTGTTTATTACAGGATCAGGGGAGTCAAATATGCAATACAATTGCATGAATTCTTCCGTCTGCCACCAGGTATGAAAAAGACTAGTATATTCGCCATATTTGCTTGGTTTTATGACTTTATCTCAATTATTATCGCACCAGCAATCATTACAATAAGCGAGTACAATTATAACATAGTTAAGAAATTTAACAGAAACACATTCCTAATCAGGAATGGATTTCCCAAACCAATATTGAGCGAATTTAACAGTGGAAAATTTATTACTAAGAGAAAAGTAGTGTTGTCGCTGGCCCTCTGGGATAGGGGTAGAAATGCAAATTTCTATGCTGATCTGGCTAAGCTGCTTCCAGAATGTGATTTCATTGTTGCAGGTTCATGGACCATAAAAGAAGAAATGTTTGCCTTTATAGAAAATAACCGATATATAAAGAACTTAAAGGTAACGGGCAGGATTGATGAAGTAGAGAAAACAAGACTGCTGTCAACATCTCATTTTTACATAAGATTCGGATATAATGAACGAGGACCAGGAATGGGAGCCCTAGAAGCAATGAGTTATGGAATGATTCCATTTGCGAATGAAGGTATAGGACTTTCTGAACTCATAGATGATAGGGTCAATGGATTTCTCATCACTGAACCGTTACTTGATATGACAGTTTCCGCTATAAAATATGCTTTGAATCTTTCTCCAAAGATTCTTGAAGAAATGGCTGCACGAAATCTTGTTTTATGCAATAAGTATTCTTGGGAGAACAACGCGAAAAGCCTAATGGAGGTGTTTGATAAAATTTCAAACCGCAAATCATTACAGTAAACTGCTCGGAATAGAAAGAAATTTTAAAGGATTGGTAATCTTGTTAAGATGAAGATTGGTCTTATCGCTTATTATTTAACCTCGAATCACAGTGGTCAAACACGGTTTTTGGTTAATATTGCAAAAGGATTGAAATCAGATGGGCATACTCCGATTGTGTATTCGCTTTTTATTGATAGTAACGTTACTAAGATTCTTACTGAAAGTTCAATAAGTTATGCTTCCTTGAACAAGTTTCCAAATACGCTTTCGAGTCTGAAGAGTTTAAATTATTCAAAAACACCTGCAGAGAAACTCTCCAAATTAATTATTGAGAATGATGAAGCGGATGTATACGTGGTAATTGCTGATGAAGCAATACCTTTAGTAAGCTATCTTTCTAAATTCAAAACGGCCTATATTTCAAATGGAGACTTAACATTGATGCTTCTCAATCCTGAATTCAAAAACCATAACAGACTAGCAACAAGTGTACTTGAAAGAGGATTTGTGAAACAGATAAGAAATCATGCAAAACTAGTCGCAAAATTTGACAAGGTGATGGCCAACAGCAACTTCACATCCAATATGATGGCATTTTTCTATGGAATACCTATCGACAGTGTGGTTTATCCACCTATTGACCCTTTCATTTTTAGAAAGCACACGGATACTGAACCAGTAGATAGGTATGTATTAGCAATGGTAAGGAACGAGATGGATCCACTCTATCCCCTTGTATCTTTGCTGGCTAAAAAATGCCCAATAAAAGTTGTTGGTGGGAGCAGCATTCAGAATGTTCAAAATCAGGGTTTTGTATCAGAAGATCAACTGGTAAAATTATACAATAAGGCTTTATTCACCATCTCACCAAGCACTGTTGAGTTTTATGGTTACAGCATAGTAGAATCCATGAGTTGTGGGACACCTTCAATTGCCTATAATAATGCAGGCGCAAGGGAACTTATCACAAATGGTGAAAATGGTTGGTTGTTTGGTTCAAAGAATGATTTCATTGCAGGTGTCACAAAGATATTCAACAATGGTTATGAATATTCAGTTAGAGAATCCTGCCTAGAAAAATCAAAAAAATACACAATTGCAGAATCTACCAAAGCCCTTGTTTCAGTTGTATCCATCATTTAGGCTGACAATTAATATTAAATACACTCTCATAATTATCATTTAGTGCTGAACAAGATAGAACTTACTCTCGAATCACTTCAAATTAAACGCTTTTTCTCTAGAAAATTCGATTGTGTGATTTTATCAGTGGCAGCAATTATATATATAATTCTGATGTTTCACCTCTCTTATCTGAAATATTATACGTTTAATGCCACGTTTTACGATCTCGGAGTTAATAACGAAGTTTTATGGCTATTGTCACATGGATTTATATCTAATTACACAAACAGTCATTTTAGTCAGATCTATCCTCTTCAATATGAGAAACCAATTATTTTTCTTGTTTTACCTTTTTATTCTTTATATCCTCACATTTCAACTTTGTTATTTATTCAAACACTATTCTTGGGATTAACAGTTTTCCCAATATATTTCTCTTCTAGGACTTTAATTGGATCAAGAGTTGTTTCCTTAATTGTTGCTGTTTCATTTTTGGGATTTTTCCCAGTCGCATCTACCAATCTTTTTGATTTCCACTTTATGTCCTTATTCCCGTTCTTCTACCTGATGACTGTTATGTTTTGGGCGAATAGAAAAACAAAGTTAATGATAATTTCTGCAATAATCACTGCTACGATAAATCCCTTGGCACTTATTCTGATAGTCTTTTTTCTCTCCTATTCAGTTTTATATGATTTCAAGTTCACTTCCAGTATGTCTTTATGGACTTTTCTTAAAACACACACGATGGTCTTATTCGCGATGGTTGGACTCATTGTTACGATAGTAATGTACCATATTTTTGGAACTCTATATTTAGCTGGAGCAACCCCCTCAACGAAAGGATCGATACTTTTTTTCTATGTCAATTATAAAATGGAATTATTCTTATTTCTCTTTGGGGCTTTGGCATTTATCCCATTATTGGAACCCATGACACTAATCCTCATTGCACCCTATGCTGGTTATGTAATTTTATCAACTGATAGTGCTAATTTTCAAATTTTTGGATTGTTCTATCCATTGTTTGCAGCTGGACCACTTTACTTAGGTCTGCTATTGGGTCTAAAGACATTGATCTCTAACAGTTCAAACCACACCGAAATTAAAAAGCGTCAACAAAATTTAAAATTTCTTAATAATCTAAGAATAGAGAAACGAGCCTTTTTTAAACCCATGTTTACATTTGTGGTAGTTGTGCTGATATTTTCCATTGTATACTTTCCATATAGCCCGGTTAATGTGGATGTTCAGGGTGGATATTGGAGTGGTAATCATGAAATCAACAGTTTGACAAACATAAATCCAGCCATAGTTTCATTACATAAAATTATCTCATTAATACCGTCTAATGCTTCGGTGTTAACAATGAACGATATTCCGGAGGTATCAGGAAGGGAATATGTAGGAATATATAATAATCAAGCAAACATCAGTTATAATTACATACTCTTTAATTCTTATTTCAGTTATTTTACCACACCTAATGAAGAGATTCCATTCTTGAACAAGGAAATTACAAACGAATCATATGGGATTGTTGCTGAAACGCAGTATTCTTTATTACTTGAGAAAAACTATACCTCATCACCAAAATTGTATATTCCGTTCAATTACAGCGATTCTTCAATCAATTTTGAAACGTGTAGTAATAATATAAGAGCTTATGGAAATATTACAGACAACCATTCTAATACTTATATGAGTTATGGATCGTGTGCTACACTATTTCCCGGAACATATAATTTTACATACTATATATCCTCTGCAAATGTGTCAACTAATAGTTCGCCAGCTTTGTTACTTGAAGTTGGTGCTGGAAATACAATTTTCAACTCAAAAGTCATTTATAGAAATAATTTCACGAAAAATAATAATATTATAGGATTCACTATAACAGTAACATTCAATGCTATAACTGAAAATGTAGAATTTATGGGTCTTTTCAATAATGATTTAGCAAGGCTAACTATTCATTCAGTATATATAAAACAGCTTTCAGTATAACTTCTATGAAAAAGACTCTTCTGACATCCTCCTGAACCTTTGTTCCCTTAATACCTATCTTACCCCTTGATTGACACTGCATATTCTTTTCAGGACGGTTTTTACAGGAGTTGATAATAGAAATATATTTCTATATTGTAGTGGTATTACTACTACATTGACATATTTCCGAAAGTAAGTTGATGGTGACAATATCTACCTGTACAAAGTGTGGAGTTACAGGGATCCTGAAACGAAGATGGTGAGGCAGGTGTCAAAGTGCCTAGGCATTGAGATCATAGTAAACGGTGAGAAGGTGCTGAAGCCTCCAGTGGATAGGAAGAGCGTGATGAACATACTCGATTCAGGACCATACATGTTATACAGGATCGAGAGGATCATGGATTCTTCAGGCAGTACGAAATTACACTTTCTGGCCTCATGGGTATAAAGCTATGAAGATCATCATCCTTGCTGCGGAGACCATGCTCGGAATAGGCCATTCAGCATATGTGCACACAGGTCTCCATGATCTCAGTGAAAAGGGGAACCTCGACATCATCGATCTGGTGTGAAGGAAAGACACTGACAACATAGGCATGCTGGAAAGTTCTATTGCACCCATGCTAGTGAAGGAATTTGGTTCCTCAGGCCTTGTGTATGATCTTTCTACCATATGATATTAGGGGACCGAAAATGATCTGGCAAAATATGACCATTATTACCATTCCAACGATGAGAACAGGGAGATCAACTTCATTCTTGCAGTTACAAGGAGGGGATGCCCGTACGCCATAGCCCATGGCTGGAAGCATCCCTTCCGTAACCGCAATAAAGGGATTCACTGGTGATCTCAAGGATTTAGGTATCTCTCACCATCCTCATCGTCATGGATCTTGGTTTCTACTCCTCCGAGAATATGAAGGATCTGAAGTATTACAGCGTTATTGGTGCACTTCCCTCCACTATAGGGATACATGATGATATGATACATAAATCGAAGGACGTTGAGAATTTAAAAAACTATTTCAAGTATCATGATGAGACAGTGTACATAAGTGAAAAAAGGGTCAATGGGATACGGTATATATCATTCTTCTCCCCCCCACCTCAGGGCAAGGAAGCTTGAATGGCATTGAGGGCACATTGGCCTCATGAAATGGATCAGATCATTTCATTTGAGTACCACATCCATCGTGGGAACATTATTATTCATGAAAATGGGGAAAGACTCCTCAGGTCCATACTGATCGAGTGTGGTAGAAACACGTTTAAATTACACATGAGACGCCTTCCACACTTGCATGTAATGTAATATTTACATCCTGTTTCATGATTTAGCTTCCTCTACTGGTTTTCCGGAATTATCAACTAAAAGTTGACAATGTTGGTTCTTTAATCTATAACTCACTTGTTTGAATGTTATAAAATTGTCAGGTAACAAAGCTATACAAATACGATTTTAAATAACAACTGAGAGAGCCTATAATATAATCGCGAAGGGGTGATAGATTTCACAATAAGAAAGGATAAGATCAAAATTGCGTATAAAGGTCTGAAGAAGAGATGGGATCTAAGGAAATACATAGCAGTCTCTACTTGGATTCTTTGTTTTTTTCTATCAAATAGAGAGGACAGTAATTGTACTGATGATTTCTTCTGTTCAAGTAGTTTCCTCAAATTGTCGTTTATGTCAGTAGAAAGCACTTCTTCCAGCGACATGCATATTTGAGCTGACCAGAAAACGTACTTCTCAATTGCAGCGGCATTTATGGTTAACGAATTGCTCATGCTGTTATGAAGGCGATATCTCGTCAATGGTTCGGACAACCCCATTATGTAACCATCTGTCTCCAAAGAAAGATAAAAAATTATGCTGTCTATCAATGTCGTAAGTTTCATTATTATCGGCACGTATTTTAGGATAAATTCTCTCTTAACAGAGATTGAACTAGCGTTGAAATCGAGCCTCCTGCGAGTAAGTAATTTTGCTAATGCCATTGTCTCAGCAAAATCGGTTGGTTTAGTATGGAAAATAGTGTCAGTTTTCAGTGAATTCCCACGGGATGGTTTTATTTCATTTTGATTCATTACTTCTATTGAATTGTGTACATAGATCAGTTCGGGATTTAAAATAAAAACTGACAATATAGTTTTCAGTTTTGTTTTATCAAATTCATCGTCATCATCAAGAAAACAAATGATGCTCCCCCTTGCTTTCATTATGCCATGGGCCATCGCTTCTCCCCATTTTGAGTTTGGAAGGATACTGCAAAAGACACCAGATTTGGAAAGTTGTTCTTCAATAGTGGGATCGTGATAATCCAATACTGCAATGACCTCATATGCATCTTTATTGAGTGTCTGGTCAATTGCAGTATTTGTTGCCTCCATAATATAATCTGGACTATGTGAGCACAACAGAACGGTGATCAAAGGATTAGAAATATGTGTCTCTTGCACATCATCCTTTTTTGAATAAGATTCTTCCAACAAATTTCTGTCCTCAGAGTAGGTCACTTTCAATTAACAGAAATTTCATATTGATATATATATTCTACTGCTTAAAGGCTGTGGAAGAAATTCAGGAATACTAAATTAAATCTGTTTCCTTAACTTAGCATCGAGTAAACGGGTAGTCTTAAAGCTTTTGTAAGAAGTTTTGGTGAGATCTTCAGGAAACAGGGTTCCTCAATGAATATATAACAACCCCATGAGAGAACAACTCCTTTTGGATCGCAAATCTCGTATACTTCACATATAGATTCAATTCCCCTAACCTTTCTAAGATACGTCACTTAATAATTAATGATCTTTCCCACATTCTCCTAGATTTTGTGTCTCTTTTAATAAACGGAATAATAGATCAAGTTTCGTCATACGTATATTGGTTCCGTTTGATAGCCAATATCCTCCTATTCATGATCTATGTGGAGAACATATAGAAGTTTACGAATCTTGTGGTAAAATGCAAAATCTGTAAACGCCAGATGAATATTGTCCAAAATTGGCAAATGAAATCTGTACACCCATATTTATTTTTTCCATTTTCTCTCACTTCTCCCTATAAGGAGGAGGTTTGCCTTTCGAGGGTCTTTGAGTCCGTAAAACTCCTTTTAATTTTTTCAACACGGTGCAGTGATACGATATCATTCCAGGATGGCTGATTCCATGACATGATAATTCATAACCTCACCCCATTTTGGGAAAGATTTTTTTGAGGTGGAGATCGTGTGCGCTTTCTCACACTGTCCGAGACAAATTAAAAGAGGTGATTCGATTTTTCACGATTCAATGACAGATAACCGATCTCATCCACTATCATGATCTTGTACTCTGAATAGCTGCTGATGAGGATGCTAAACCTGTCTCTCGTAAATTCTTTCCTGAGAGACTCCACAAGCTTTACTTCAGATGTGTAATGTGCGAAAACGTCTGATTTGAGTTTCCTCATTCCCAGTGCTAAAGACAAATGAGTTCCCCCCACGTCATGTATGCCAAGGAACACCGCGCTTTCGCGGTTGTGCATGAATCTGAGTTTTATGAGATCATCGATGACTGACCCGTTCATGTTTGTGAACGGAGAGGTTGTCGCATACTAAGTAAATTTCCATATTTCGTGGCACCTAGTAGTTCACCGCATCAAAGAATTATATGAACTCCTGATGCCTGCGCCTCTCTGCTGTTTTGCCAAGAACGTCGCAACGCTGAATGAACAGGGCAGCAAAGAGTGACAGGACTCCATGCCTTCTGTAATGGGAATCTATCTTCTCCGGAGATCCTTCCTTGATGGGTTTCCTGTGTTCATGATCCTGTGTGTGCATCTGTATCTTCTCGTCCACCGATATTAAAAGGGCGTTCTCATGTGGATTCATGTACAGGGGTTTGATCTCAGCCCTGAGAACTGCCCTTTCACTGCTTTCTGCGAATTCGCAATTGTTATCAGGTTT
Organism: Thermoplasmata archaeon; assembly: GCA_021833045.1. The sequence goes on along the minus strand of JAKBGP010000019.1, from coordinate 4,030 downwards.
CCTTGCGGGTAATCCCATTCTCATAATTCATAATGGCAATATTATATATAATTAACACTATTTATTAACTAGAAGATCTACTAATAAATTGTAGAAAACTTCAAAGCATCCATGAAACTTTTTGGGATAGGCTATGTATACATACGGAAAAATATTCCCTGTGATATCAGTAACATTGAGACTTCCGCAGTTAACCAAAACAGATTACATCAGAATATAAATTAATATACAAAATCAGTTATCATGTCATTGGAGAGAATACAAAGTGGATTCCACGGATTCATTGAAGTCAAATATGATCCGAGGTGGTGATGTTCTCATGCGACCTGAAACACAATGAGATTCATAGAGGATCCAATAGGTTTGGCCATGCGGTTTTCCTTATGAACACCCAGATTTCGGCGCCAGATTTTCTTGGAATATAATGGGATAAGGGCCAGAAGAGAGAAGGTTATTGTACAGAACAAAACACGTCTTGAGAAATTGTTCTAGATATTCAAAGAGTGGGCAAATGCGAGGCTTTTCCTCGCTATCCCTGGGTACATCTTGTTTCTCGTTGCCCAGGTCTACATGATAATCTACAACCGAGCATTGGAGATCGTCTCCAAAATAAGGGAGCGGCGTATTTATCAGGTGTGCATACACACATTGATACACAAAGGAACAGATGGAGGCCATGGAAATTTTGGAATTGCCGTAGTAAAAAAGGTGAGGTTAGAAAAGAAGATTTACACACGCGATATTTTGTATCCATACTCATTCTCAATATTCTTTTTTCTTTTTAGCAGAACATTAAAACTTGACTCCACACAAAATCAAAATGAATGAATCTTCCAATGCAAAAAGTGAGAAAATAAGTTTAGACTGGACAGTTATCTTTTGTCCTTCTTTCGCATTAGAAAATTTCTAGCATGCTTTTTGTAAAAATCATAAAATAAATCACTGATTATTAGCACAGAAATAATTATTAGCGAATCGAAGGATATTTTTACCACACTGTTATATTCATGTTGCTGATCGTAAATGATTTCCATTGTGTAATTTCCTTTTTGTGTTATTAGCCAACCATTGTTGAAGATATCCGCAATAAAATGAGAAACGTTACTTTCCTTATTGTTAATATAAATATTCCAAGCAGGATTAAAGTTCTGCTTAAAGTCTAAAACATAAGGCTCACTTGCATTAAAAACTTCTACAATATATTTAGTCGGATTAATTTCTTTAAATCTGATGGATGTTTCGTTTAAAGAAGGGTTATTTGTGTAAATATTACTCGGAACAAGCACCTGGTTTTTATTATTTACATCATTTGCCAAAAAATCTACGCTTTGGCTCTTGTTTATATATTTCGACACAGAGACATTTGTAATTTCTATAGAACCAGACTCATTGGTAAACAAATTATTAAAAGATAAACCAAAACCTATTGAATTTAACTTGTAATTATTAGTATTATTTATGTGGGAATATCGCATATACTGTTGTTCATATAAAGGATATACAAAAGTACTATAATATGTGCTGTTAACATAGACCTCGGGGGATAATGTGTACGTTGAAAGGTTCAATGGTTGCAGAAGTGTGGTTCCAAAAGAATTGTTATTAAAGATGGTAGAAGTACAGACATATAGAGAAACATTGCTTCTGGAAGTCTTAAATGTAATAGCTAAAAAATGGTAATTCGAAATGTTGATGTTCAGTGGGTTGTTGTTGACAAAAAATACTGGGTTTACTGTTGAAACGAGTTTATTATTTCTTAAGATAATAGAACCATTAGACGTTATGCTGTAATTCACATAGGGAAACGGTGAATGGGTGAACCCGTCAACGGACAAATTTTTTGTGATGGAAAGCGAGTCATATGGTCTAGATATTGTTGGGTTGAAATGTACTGCATTGCCTATCTGAAACATGCCATTATCCCTCATATTTTCGTAAACAAGTAGTGGACCAAATTCCCTTACCAATTGTATATTGGGTTGAGTATTCAGCATAGATTTCAAATACGTAATATTCTCATAGAAATAGTTCCCAGCTCCCACAACAAAGTTTATATTTAAAACTATGAATTTCACATTCATTTCGGATAGGTAAGTTGATAGATTATTCCCCAACATAACAGAATTATATATTATATTCTCAATATCTGTGGTAACGTTATTGTAAGCGACTTTTTGTTGAAATAAGGTAGGCGAACCTAACATCAGCGCCGGGTATTGGTCATCAGCAAAGGAGCTACTATTAAACCCCATGGTAAGGAAATTATTAGAGAAGGGTAAAATTAAAGTTGTAGTGTTATTAGCATTACTGTTTATGTAATTTGTCATTTCATATACATAATGTGGTATATCGACAACCGAGTGGATTATCTGATTTCCGTACCCCGTATTATAAACTGGTGTTGCGTAAGGTGTCCACATATACCATGGATAAACGACGACAAGTATTATCAATATAATGTATGTTAATGCTTTATGATGTTTCTTGCCTGATATTACTCTACACATCTTATCACGAACACGTGTATTATCTTTGATATCATTTTTCTTAGCAATTGTTCTGTTAGAAAAATCTTCCAATGCAAATAAAGTTTTTGAGATCGCTATAGCATAAAGAAATATGAGTGGGAAACCCAAAAACTGTAAATTGGTACCATACAAAAATGCAACGTATGAGAATTTAATGGAAATAAGAAACCGGACAAACAATATAACTAACGGATTTACCCCCTGAAGTCCAAAAAATATAAGTGCAAATATAGAGAAATATAGTAAATTACGATTCATTATTACGTTTTTTGAAATACCCCTAATACTAAGAGCAAAGAACACTGTAATCAGAAAAATGATTGAACAACTAAAAAAAACAATATATAATGGAGAGAACATTAAACGGTACATATCCTGCCAAACAAACAATGATCCTGGTGCGGGGGTATACGTAGGATATATTGCTATGAGGTAAAGTATTTTCATATAAGGAGCAACTCCCGGCGAAGTGAGAGAGTTTATCAGGATATAATAAGACGATAAAGACCCACCAGTTCCAGAAGGTGAAATACTATTCAGACTATAAAAAATTTCATGGATGTAACTATAAATATACCATAAACCTGTTATAACTATTGCCGTGGTGGAAATCAAGAGAAATCTTAGGATTCGTAAATTACTACCTTTAACTCTCTTATCTCGATTTTGCAAGATATAATTAAAGACAAAGATGAATATTATTACTACAGTCCATACAAGATAAGGTTCCTCCCAGAAACTGACAGAAACAATTTCAAACAACATTACCAGATACAATATATCTATCCAATAAGCTTCTTTTTTGACACTCTTATTCATACCTGACAAAAAAATCAGGACTATTAATGGTAAAAAGGAATATACAAACCAAGATTCAAAGAAATCAGAAAGTAAAAAATTAGCAACGTAGAAATTGAACATATAGACTAGGGCACCTGAAACGCTCGGTAGAGAAAAATTAGTTTTATTTATATCTTTCATTAGATATTTAATTAGACGATACATTGTTATACCAGATAGAGTGAATAAGAAATATAATAGAAAAAATTGGGAGAGAGGGAAGGAAAGTCCAAAAATATTATGTAGGATGTAGATCACTACAAAATAGCCTAACCATTCATTGGCTTGGTTAGGAACTCCATTAAATATTAATTGGTTCCATGTAAATGAATAAAAATATATATCACTTGCTGGATGGAATGGAAAGATTGTATCCCAGAAGAATAATAAATTACCATGAAGCCATAGGATAACAACCAATCCTGAAATAATTATCGAGAGTTCACCACTACTTGCTCTCAATTTAGTTCGCATTTTTGCAAATGACATGATTCACCTATGTAAAGAGTGGTACCGGTATAGGCGCATTAATAAATGATGCTTCATTAATCTTTTGGTATTTGGACATTGTCAACTTTTAGTTGATAATTCCGGAAAACCAGTACAGGAAGCGAAATCATGAAATAGGATGGAAACATTACATGACATGCGACTGAGGAAGG
>JAKBGP010000262.1 GCA_021833045.1 Thermoplasmata archaeon | reverse complement strand
CTGGGTAGATTACTACGTTGATGGAATGGGATTCGAACCACTTATAAGTTTTGATGATAAGGATATAAGTACAGAGTTTACCGCCCTCAGATCAAAAGTTGTTCAGTATAACAACAGGAAGATAGTTTTTCCGATAAATGAACCTGCCCCAGGAAAGAAGAAATCACAGATACAGGAATATCTTGACTATTATCATATGCCAGGGGTACAGCATATAGCTCTTCATACCGATGATATTATTGGAACCGTATCCAAAATGAAGAATGAGGGAATACAGTTCCAATCGGCCCCGGATTCTTATTATGATGAGTTGGCACAGAGAGTTGGCAAAATAGATGAAGATATAGCCACGCTGAAGTCTCTCAATATTCTGGTTGATCGGGATGATGATGGTTATCTTCTTCAGATTTTCACAAAACCCACCGGTGATAGGCCCACATTCTTCTATGAGATTATCCAGAGAAAAGGTGCGACGTCTTTTGGAAAGGGTAATTTCAAGGCACTTTTTGAGTCCATAGAAAAAGATCAGGCCAGAAGGGGAAATCTTTAATTAGATGAGTATGAAGATAGGTAGAATCTCTTACCATGGAACGGATTCGTATGCTGTTTTTATGGGAAATGACACTTATTTAATATCTGATTATCTTTATAAGAATAACCTGTCCATATTTGATTTAAACAACAAGACCTTGCTGGACAATATTTCAGAATTTCAATTAGTAAATGAAAGTTACAATTTGCTGATTCCATTGAAAGATGTTAATCAGGTAAGAGATTTCTATACGTTTGAAGAACATGTAAGAAATTCCAGAAAAAATAGAGGTTTGGAAATGAATCCTTTGTGGTACCAGATTCCTATATATTATTATACTAACAAGGATGCTTTGAGACCTAGTGGTGAAAAAATAGCGAAGCCCTCTTTTACCAGTGAACTGGATCTAGAAATTGAAATTGGAATAATAATTGGAAAGGATGGGAGGAATATAGAAAAGAATAGGGCTCTGGAATATGTCTATGGATTGACGCTAATGAATGATTGGAGTGCAAGAGACCTATGGAGGAAAGAGGCAGCCCTTAATCTTGGGCCTTCTAAATCCAAGGATTTTGCAACAAGCATAGGTCCATACATAACCACAACAGATGAGCTAGCAAAAAAATGGAATGGAAAAACATTCGATATAGACGTGGGTTCCAGCGTAAATGGTGTACCGTTTTCGAGATCTAATATGAAGGACATGTACTTCAGTATAGGTCAAATGATTGAGTACTGCTCGATGGATAGCCGCCTGAAAAAAGGTGATATTTTAATGACAGGCACTATGGCCGGTGGATGCCTTTTTGAGAAGAATGACCCTGAAACAAGATGGTTGCAGGCAGGTGATATTGTGGAAATAAGATCAGAAACTTTAGGAATTTTAAAAAATGAGGTGAGTTGAAATGGTATTTTATGTAAAACAGGGAGTTATGCCTGAAAGCAGGCACACATATGAAGATAGGAATAAATTGAGAAGAGAAGAGTTGTTTGGTGAGGAGAGTTTCGATGGACCGTATAGCCTCCTTTACCACATAAACGAGCCTACTAGAGTGAAGAAATTCATTAGCAAGGAAATTCAGAAAGAGACACTTGATGATTCCCCGTATTCACACAGACATCTAAAAACATCTGATATTCCAAGAAATGGTACGATTATAGATGGAAAAGTAACCATTCTAATGAATGACCGGATCAAGGTTCAGATATTAAAACCTGAAAAGAATACCATGGACTTTTACAGGAATGGAATATATGATATGCTTCTATTTGTGCATAATGGAAAGGGAAAATTAATATCAGTACTGGGAGATATTGAATTTGGACCGAGAGATTATATTTACATACCTAAGGGGCTTACATTCAGAATAGAATGTTCAAAAGAATCCTATTTTCTCATATTCCAGTCTAAGGATGATATAACCCTTCCCAGGAGATATCTAAACCTTTATGGTCAGATAAAGGAGGGATCGCCATACTATACAAGAAACATAAGGGTACCAATACTTCAGAAACCAAAGGACGAAACTGGAAATTATCAGGTTTTTGTTGAACTTGATAACAACATGGTTATTGAAGAGAGGGATTATAATCCTCTTGATGTGGAAGGCTGGGATGGCTATCTCTACCCATATGCTATAAATACAGATATAATGGCACCCATAGTTGGCAAGATCCATATGCCCCCACCTGTTCATGAAACATTTTCTTCTAGGTCAATGATGGTAGGCACATTTCTACCCAGAAAATTTGACTTCAATTCAAAAAGCATACCTATTTCATATTACCACAATAATATAGATGTGGACGAATTCCTTTTCTATTCTTCAGGAAACTTCATGAGCAGGAAAGGAATAGAGCCCGGTTCTGTTACCCTTCATGTAAGAGGAATAATTCACGGTCCACAACCAGGAGCCGTGGAGAATGCCATTGGCAAGGAGGGAACTGATGAGGTTGCAGTAATGATTGAAACTTATGATCACCTATTCCTTACAAAGAAGGGAAAAGAAATTGAAGATCCAGACTATTCAAAATCGTGGTTTCAGTGAAAGAAGAATTTAATTATGTTCCAATCAACAGGGTAACATATGGAAAGGGCTCTGTTTCAAACATAAATTCTATTCTAACCCAGACAAGGAAGAAGAGACTGTTAATAATAACTGGTAACTCAGTTTCAAAAACAAAAAGTTTCAATAAAATCCTAAATATTCTTGGAACAGACTATTTCATCATGAACCAGATAACACAGCATTCTCCAATGGAGGAAATAGAACATGCTGTGGAAGTTTACAGAAACAATCACTGTGATTCAATACTTTCGATTGGCGGTGGAAGCGTTACTGACGCTGCAAAGGTGGTAAAGTACTATTATGATATTGAAACACTGCATATTGCAGTTCCAACAACATTATCTGCATCTGAATTTTCACACATCGCAGGATATACCATAGGAGGAGAAAAGGATGGGATCAGAGATAAGAAGATCACTCCTCAGGAAGTAATACTTGATCCAGAAATAACTGTTGAAACCCCTGAAAGACTCTGGAGATCTACAGGCATAAGATCTTTGGATCACTGCGTTGAAAGTATTATCCATCCAAATCTTCTGGAAATTTCTAGAACCGCTGCATTAAAGGGTATACGACTGCTATTTGATAATCTTGAATCTGACGATCTGGAGTCCAGATTGAAGTGTCAGATAGCATCCTGGTACTCCTACTGGCAGGTCTATGACTCTCCTATGGGAATAAGCCATAACATAGGCAAAGTTGTTGGATCAAGATTTGAGATTCCTCATGGAATTACATCCTGCATAACACTACCAGCTGTTATGAAACATTATTCCACACTGTTTCCAGAGGCGATGAGAGAGATTGCAGCAACAATTTCTGGAAAAAATGTCAGTGATGAGGATCCTGAAAACGCTTATTTCCTGGTAAAAAAATTTATAGCATCC
>JAKBGP010000261.1 GCA_021833045.1 Thermoplasmata archaeon | reverse complement strand
TTTCCTCAGTGCACTGGATTTCCTAAAATTATTGAATTTTCCGTAGTTTATTCCGATCGGGATGGCATGCACCTTTCTCCCGATGTCGTTTCTGGTTCCTGTGGATCTGATGTATGCTGAAATGAAATTCCTGCAGTATTCCTGTGTGTGGAAAGTTATGGAATCGGCCTGTGCGATGCTCCTTACAACCCTGTCCCTTTCTGGAAGAATGGAAAAAAATTCGCTTGAAATCCATGGTATATGCCAGGTGAAGATAATTCTGTTTTTGAGTCCGGAATCCCTTAGCATACCGGGAACAAGCGACAGTTGATAGTCATGAATCCAGAGAATATCATCCGGTGAGCATTTATTCATGATTTCCGCTGCAAATTTCCTGTTCACGTTTTCATAGAATGTGAATGCCCTGGAATCATACTGGATCTTTTCCCTGAAATAGTGAAAAAGGGGCCACAGAATACTGTTGCTGTACTCATCATAATATCCTTTCTTCTCTTTCTGTGTCAGGAATATCCTGTCTATGGTGTAACTTCCCATATTCTCATGCTGGAAACTGGAATCCATGGCACCATCCCCCCAGCAGACCCATCTGCCACCCATGTTCTCCATTACATTCTTCAAGCCTGTGGCCACCCCGCCCACATTTTCCCTCTTCACATGTTTATCCTTCATCGTTTCATATGAATGAGGGCCCCTGCTTGTGGCCATTATTATTGACATATATGAAAAATTACATCTATTTATTAATAGTTATGGTTTATTTATTCACCAGAATAAAAAAATCAGTGGCTCATGAAGAGATCACTGTTCATCTTCCTCTTCAATTCTGGAAGTTTCTCCGGCCTGAATATCCCATATTCCGTTATGTAGGCAGTTACATATCTGGAAGGTGTCACATCAAATGCGGGGTTTCTTGCTCTGCTTGTTTCAGGGCCTATTCTCGTTCCCCCTATGTTCAGCACCTCCTCCTCATCCCTCTCCTCTATGGGAATCATGTCACCATTCTCAATCGAGAAATCAAATGTTGTTCCCGGTGCGGCTACATAGAATGGTATTCCATTTTCCTTTGCAACCACTGCCTTTTCATATGTACCGATCTTGTTTGCAAAGTCTCCGTTAGCACATATCCTGTCAGCTCCAACAATTGCAAGATCAACCTCTCCTTTTTTCATGAAATAACCTGCTGCGTTGTCTGCAATGATTGCATGCTCAATGCCCTCCTGCCCAAGTTCCCATGCAGTCAATTTCGCACCCTGCAATCTGGGCCTGGTCTCGTCCACAAAAACAAATATTTTCTTTCCATTCTCCTTTGCCATCCTCATAGGGGCCAGTGCAGTCCCCCAATCCACTACTGCCAAGGCTCCTGCATTGCAGTGCGTGAGTATTTTTGAATTGTCCGGTATAAGCGCATCCCCGAATTCTCCTATTTTCTTGCATCTTCCACTCACCTCCAGGCTGTATCTTTCCGCTGCATTAAGTTCAAAATCGTTTGCCTTCATGAATTCTATGGCTTTGAAAAGATCAAAGGCGGTCGGCCTTGTCTTCCTGATCTTCTCCAGAGCATCATCCATGTTTTCACCATTGCTCTTGGCCATTGCCAACCCGAAAGCCGCTGCAACCCCTATGGCTGGGGCCCCTCTCACAACCATTGATTTTATGGCGTATGCAATTGCATCAGAGTTTTCTGCGTCAAAAATTTCAATTTTTTCAGGAAGTTTCCTCTGTTCTATCATCCTTACCTTCCCGTTCTCAAACCAGACTGCTCTCAACTTCCTCTCTGCACCATCAACAATCATCTTCATCTTTATCTATGGTGTATATTTCTAAAATATAAATCATAATTGTCTGAGATTGGGAATTATTTCAAATATAGGGGGCCATTATCCTCTATGAGCTTCACAGTCTGTTCATTGGCCCATTTTTCCTGAAAATATTTTATTATATCTGCAGAATGAACTACTCTGCCCGTCGAAATGCTCTCATTGTGTATCCCTTTTATTTCAGTGGAAAGCCTTATATTGATTCCTGATTGGAGTGCCCTCAGGCAGAAATCTATGTCTTCAAAACCAACCCTGTAATTTTCGTCATAGCCCCCTGTACTTTTCAGAATTCCCGAAGAAAACATGTGAAATGCGCCTGTAACAATTCCTTTGTTGGAAGGGTTGATTTTTCTGTAATGGTTAATGTACAAGAATTTATTCAATCCCATGCTTCGCATATAATTCATTTTTCGAAAAGCATCAAAAGGGGCCCTGTGAATTTTTACCTCCTTCAGGAAATAACCTATAAATGAACCATCAATTGTGGAACTTACCAGATTCACTGATATTCCTGCATGTTGAATGTGACCATCAGGAAAATTGAGGATTGCGCCAACAACCGTATTCATGCTGGAAGCAATTTTAATAGCTTTTTCAAGAGAATTGCCGGAAAGAGTGACATCATCATTCATATTCAGGTATATATCCGCATTTATTTCTTCCAATCCCTTATTCACGGATTTTGCGAAGCTGAAACTCTCACCCGAATCCTCAACTGCTGTTAATGTGATATTCTCTTTTATGCTTTCAGAAATTTTCTCTAAATTCTTTTTTGCTTCTTTAAAAAGGTTTCCAGAAATAGATTTTGTCGGGATTACTATGCTCAGAGTTTTTTTCGAATCTCCTTTTTTCAATTCGTAGGAAGTAATCTTCATCAATCTGTTCATTTTCATTATATTAATAAAACACATGATCAAAGGTGACCTGCACTTGAATCTGTAATTTGCTTTGGAAATTGCTGGTATTTGAGTAAACAAATCTCTATAAAAGCAAATTTTTGCAAAAATTCTCGAATCATAGAATTTTGATTTAGTGTAAAATTATTTGCAAAAAATATATAGGAAAAAAGCCTTACATTTCAGATGGAGAAAGATTCGGAAAACTCTAAGAATATCACAAATAAAGTATATATCGCTTATAGGGCATGCCCCAAATTAAGCAAAAATGCAGATGGAATCTTTTTTCAAACCAAATTCGAAATGTTTAAAGTGGCATTAAAATCTTTCATAAAGGCATTAGAAGGGATTGATTATTATATTTACTTTATCTTAGATACTTGCCCGGATGAATATTCAGAATATATCAAAAGCATTCTCTCCAATATGAGGTTTGAAATAGAAAATATGGAAAATGCAGGTAACCGTAAAACTTTTTTAAGACAAATAGAAGTGCTTTCAAATCAAAATTATTCCGACAATATTTATTTTGCAGAAGATGATTACATATATTCCAAGCATTCTTTAAAAAAAATGGTTGATATAATGGACAAAAACCAAGTTCATTTTGTCAGCCCTTATGATCATCCAGATTATTATAAAAATACAACCTGTTCCAATGCACACAGATTTATACACAACTATAAGACAAGAATATTATATGAAGATGGAATGCATTTCAGAATGAGTTCATCAACTACGATGACCTTTCTTACCACCGCGAAAATTTTAAGGAAAACATCAAAGGCTTTCA
>JAKBGP010000260.1 GCA_021833045.1 Thermoplasmata archaeon | reverse complement strand
TACAGGATATATGCCATGCCTCCGGCATATTTCAGCCTGTGTCACATTGTCTGTGAAGGATTCCATGACTATCTGGAACTTCTCCTCTGCTGAATATTTGGATTTCATGAAGAGACCTCCATGATCCAGAAAACCACTTTTCGCATGCTCTTTATGTATCTGTTCTTCTCTATAATATTATTATCATAGTGTTCCAGTTCTGTGATGGTGCAGGTCACATATGTGACTATAGCAATTACATTGCTGACCTTAATAAGTTAACAACGCAGCAGCCTTTTCACCCACAGACGTTAAAATTTTACTAAATAATGATGAATCACAATCTTTACATTTCAAGCTAGAACCAAATTGTTTAGTTACTTTTTTATAGATATATTCAGGAAAGTACAATACGTTTCCACACTCACATTGTGTTAGCTTATGTCCTGGACCTGAATCCATTCCCATTAGTCTACCTATCGCTATGTTAATATTGTAGCCTTTATTTTCAGCCCACCTTATGTATTTCTTTAGGTCTATGTTATTAATATTTACAATTTCTAGTAATTCCTCAGCTCCGCGTCCGGTGTTATAATGTGCTAGAAATTCTTCATATTGTTTTGGATTAAGTTCAGTTAGAATTCTATCGGGGTCTAATTGTTTTTCCAAATATATTATTCTGAAATCTACCAACTGAATAAGCGTCCAATTTCCATTCAAATTGTATGTGCAAGCCCTAATGACTGATCCTCTCTTCACTCCGGTTAGTTCTATTTTTTTAAGGCAGTCTTCGTCAATATCAAAGGTAAAAGGAAATGCTCGACCAATTGGACTAAATGCATATGCTACAACTTCATCATCGGAAATATCAGCTATTTGCACATCTTGGACTCTATACTTTTCATTTTCAACATCCAAGAAGTTGGACAAATCGGTCATGTATAAGCGTTCCGTAGAATCATTATTTAAGAAATCATTGATAGGATCGGTTGTCTTAACAAACTTGGGATTTTCTTGCGGAAAATTTGATTGAAGATACCAAATGAGAGTTGAAATTGTAGGTATTAATGTTATGCCTGTTTTTCCAAACGTCGGAAAAGGTGGCCAAGGATTATAGAATAGTGATATTACTTCTTGGCTATTGGAGAACCCATATCTCTCTTTTCTTTTGATGAAGTTCCCCACTGTTTTCTCAAATTTCTTTAACTCTGTTTCTAACTCTGAGACAGTAAGTGTTTCACGGAATTTAGATTCCACAATAACTATTTTCTTGTCATTATAACCTGCCGCATCTATTTCTCCTGAATTTCCGCTTAGTTTGAACCTATGCAACTCTCTACCGCCGATGGGAGTTGTAGTTTCTAAATGTCCTTTAATCAAATCAAATATCCAATCTTCTGGATTCTCACCAATGCTCTTGCGATATTCGTCTGTATCTAGAACATATTTGTGACATATTTTCGCTAGCAGAACTAATGAATGATAAGGTAGGTAGACTATATTCCTTTGTCTATCCTTGACAAATATATGCAGTGCTAGGTTGTCTCCTTCTTTATTCAAATTAGGAGGGGAAAACATGTCTACTGCAGAAAAGGATAATCCTTTGGTTATTTGGGCTTTCAAAATCAGAAAATCTTGCATGGATATTTGTAGCAGCCCTCTTTTCGATAAAAAATTAGTTCCAAGCTTATTGGCAACGTAGAAACTGATTCCATATGCCACTTGAACAAGTTCCCTAATTTTATTTACGTCATTGTAGGGGAGAAGGTATCTGGGGAAAGAGGCCCTGAGATTCCTACTAAGAGCTTCAGAATTAACTAAGTCAAAGTGTTTTATCATTAAAGCTTTCATCATTTCCTCAAGAATGTGTTTTGTATCTGCAATAAATTTAGCCCCAAGCTCTTCTAGTATCTTGTCGTACACTTTATCGGGGAGTCTATACAATACCTGCACCTCTGTTTGACACTTTACGCCGTTTTCCAAATAGACAATCTTATCTTGTTCGCAAAGTGTTATTGCCGATATATCCTCCATTACTTGATTAGCAGAAGCCAATACTTCATTTGGGGAAACAACCCCAATAGATTTAGGTTCTTCTGGCAAATTAGCCAGGAGATACAAACATGTAATCCATATTCTTGATGCTTCTTCATCGCCCGGCATTTCACTGAGTTTTTCTGCAACGTTTTCCCTCAGCTCTAGAATGACGGAAAGTGTTCTACTATAATTGCAGTTTGCAATCAAGATCTTAAAATTACGTAAGTCTTCTGCAAGACTATCGTTCAATTCGCTAAGTACTCTTGATTTTTCCTTAATTTTAAGACCATTGCAGGAAGGACAAATCAATTCACTTTCATAGAATATTCTTAACCCATTTCCGCAAACCGAGCAAGACAATGAATTTAAAGACATCTAAAGCCTATTTAATGTTTACTACTCCTACCGATTGAATTCTAAGCAAATCACTGATGATCGCACTTACAAACCCGAAGGCTATTCGATACCACATTCGTTCCAGCTGCTGAAGCAGACGAATATGTTTCGATAATGATGAACTCGCTGATGTCTGATCATGGATCGCATCCGCTCCTGGAATACTATTCTGAACTGGATGAGGAGGTTTGGGGATGGCCGTGACCCAAGGGCAAGATAGGTAAGTGAAAATTCTGTATCGCGACGTTGAGAGGTTCCTTGATACTGGGATAACAATATCCGTGGAACAGCAGCATCCTGTAATCCCCATCCAAAAGAAGGAGGTCGATATGATTCCGCTTTACTTCCACCCCTTAGGGAGAGATTCCCACATCGATCTCTTCATATGCGCGTACGCTTTACTGGAACTTGAAGGAATTGAAAGAAAAGATAACCAATTACCGTAACCAGTTATCCTTTTCTCATATTGATAAACAGCCTCTTTCTCTATGGTCTCTCTTTAAAAAATGCCGATAGGTATTTTTGTTGAAGTTCACTGGGTACCTTATCGATAGCAGCCCGAAGAACCTCCATTACTCTTTCTGGCTTACCTTGCAAACCGACGATGTCTTCCTCTAGGCTTATATATCCAGGTATAATAGTTTTCAGGCTCGTAACCCAAGTTAAAACGTTATCCCTTGTTATCTGTTTCTCATGACCTAGAAGTTCGTTTAGCTTATATCTCACAGTAGATAAGTCTGGTAATCTCAAATACAAAATCAGAGGGGTTTCTGGGAACGAGCCAGTAAAAAAAGAATTAATAGACTATGAAAAGAGCAATAATATAGGTATAGATAACTTTGATTTCTTTAATGAAATTAAGAGGTACCTACCCGAAATATAATTAGTTCTGCCTGAATAACCATATGGTAAAACATTTTGGTCTACTCTGAAAACAGTAATTGCCCAAATATTCAAACATGCCAAGCTTACGGTTACGATTTAGATAAACCTTTTCATGATCTGGAGGGGGGTTCAGGTATAGCTACCGTTATTATTAATTTAGATGCGTAGCTAACTAGGTTGAAGTTCGAACCGAAATCCTACTAAAAAGGAATAGTATTGGAACACTTC
>JAKBGP010000259.1 GCA_021833045.1 Thermoplasmata archaeon | reverse complement strand
CTTTGGTAGAACAGGAAAATTCTTTGCCTCAGAACATTTTGGTGTTGAACCTCAGATCATTACACTGGCAAAGGCAATTGCAAACGGGCTTCCAATGGGAGCTGTGGTGGTAGATTCAAAGCTGGACTTCCCAGAACTCGGGCTTCACTCAAACACATATGGTGGAAACCTTCTTGCTTCTGTTGCAAGCAAGGCAACCATAGAGGCCATGAAGAAGGAAGGTGCAGTGGAAAATGCAGCCAAGAGAGGAAAGCATCTCAGGCAGAGACTGGAAGAACTAAAGGAAAGATATGATGTCATTGGAGATGTAAGGGGTATTGGGCTCATGCAGGCAATCGACTTTGTAAAGGACAGAAGAACAAAGGAACCGGCCGTAAAGCTCAGAAACGATGTTGAGTATAAAGGCTTCCAGAATGGAATAATACTTCTCGGAACAGGAGAAAGTGCAATAAGGCTGATTCCACCTCTGATAATCACTGATGAGCAGATAGATGAGGGAGTTGAATGCCTTGAGAAGGCAATAAAGCAATCACTTTGAATTGCTTTCCATTAAATATTTTAGCATATTACTCAGTGGGGCACCATCCTCCCACTTCATTACAAAATTTTCATTTCTGGTTATTTCAATTTGAGGAAGTATATTGTAAAGATTCCTGTATCTGCCCATGGGTTCTCCCGGGACTTTGAACATTCTCCAAGGATCGCCTTCTGTATTTTTTAGCCTGAAGGCGTAAATTAGAAATATGCCAGAATTAAGGCACTTCTTGGCCAGTCTCTCAGCCTGATCCTGATTTTTTCCAGAGGAGGAAGAAAAGGCGAGTACTGGATTCTGTGAACTCTTTACCTCAATTACCATAGACATGTCAAATCTAACAGCAATCAGATCAGCACCTTTTGAACCTGCTGCCCTGGTCACAAAAAAAGGGTATTTAATCAGATGTTCATATGCTTCCTTTGATAGGAAATCAAGTTTTTTAGACAACTTTCCAATAACTTTCTGGCTTCCTGACAGTATGGATACCAGTTCCCTTTCATAAATACTTCCATTCAACACGCGTTAATGTCTCATGCATATAGAAATTTTCTCTGCATAACAATGAAAGCGAGTAATAAAAGAGGTAATCTGACCTAAGAAGGTTTTTTGCACAACCTAAACTGTAATATGTTTTTATTCTCAAATTATTGCATTTTTAAAAGCCGCATAGTTTAAAATAAAGGATTTTTATCTATTGAATTATGGACACACAGAGTGAAACTGTATTTTTTCCAGATCAGATGACAATTGATAACAGCAATATCAACGCCCTCAAAAACTTCATAGGGCTGAAGACTATTGATGAACTCTACACATTTTCAGACAGCCATATTGAACAGTTTTATGATTCAGTGGTTAGGCACTCAGGTATCTGGTTTTCGAGACCATATACAAAGGTTAGGGACAGCTCAAAGGGAAAGGAATTTTCAAGATGGTTTATAGATGGTGAAATAAATATAGCTTTTAACTGTGTTGAAAGATATAAGAAAAGTAAGAAACCCGCAATAAAGTGTGTTTATGAAGATGGTAAATTCAGAAGCATTTCTTATGAGGAACTTGACGTGTTAACAGGTAAACTATCAGGAGCAATGAAAAATCTTGGTATAAAGAAGGGAGACAGGGTAGGGATATACATGCCAATGGTTCCAGAGGCAATTATTTCCATGTATTCTATAATGAGAATGGGTGCAATCGCAGTTCCAATGTTCTCAGGATATGGAAGGGAAGCAGTGGAAACCAGGGTTAGGGACAGTGATATAAAATATATTTTCACCATTGAGGGCTACAGGCGGAAGGGTAAGGAAATAAAAATGGCCGCCAATATAAAAGATATAAAAGGAATAAAACTCATAACACTCGACAGGATCAACAAAGATGAGCTTGATTTCAACGAACTTCTCCAGAACGGAGAATATATGGAAAGTGAAAAAACCGGCTCAGAAGATGGTGCAATCATGCTCTATACATCAGGAACAACTGGAAAGCCAAAGGGCACAGTTCACGTCCATGGTGGATCATTCATCAACATTGTTAAGGAGGTTAAATACTACCTTGATTTCAAGGAAGATGATACAATCTTCTGGATTACTGATCTGGGTTGGATGATGGGACCATGGGAAATAATGGGAGCCAACGCTCTGGGGGGGACACTATTTCTCTATCCAGGTGCAGTGGATTACCCAAAAAATGAAAGAGTATGGGATCTTGTGGAAGAGCATGCTATAACCATTCTTGGTATTTCTCCTACCTTTGCGAGAACAATGAAATTCAATGGAATAAGTAGGTCATTCAAACATCTTAAAGCCTTTGGCTCTACAGGAGAACCGTGGGATAGGGAATCGTGGGAATATGTATTCAGGGTATGGGGTGAAAGCAAAGTCCCCATATGTAATGTATCAGGAGGAACAGACATAATAGGGTGTTTCCTTGCATCAACTCCCATAACACCACTCAAGCCAAAATGTCTTTTTAAAGGACTGGGCATGGCCATAACAGTTTTTGATAGCTCAGGTAAGGAAATCTATGATCAGATAGGCTATCTTGTGTCCAAGGAGCACCTGCCATCAATGACCCGTGGTGTTTGGAATAATGAGGAAAGATACAGGACCTCGTACTGGTCTCAATTTCCAGGGTTCTGGTCACAGGGTGACTGGGCAATGCAAAGCAAAGATGGTTATTTCTTCCTGTATGGAAGGGCAGATGATATTATAAAAACCTCTGGAAAGAGGATTGGTCCTGGAGAGATTGAAGACGCTGCAGATAGGGTTTCGGGCGTAGTTGAATCCGCTGCCATAGGAGTGCCTCATGAAAAGAAAGGCGAAGCAATTGTTATTTTCTACAGGGGAAAAAATGATGAGGCTGTTAGGGAGGGGATAAAAAAGGAGGTTGAGAAATCGCAGGGAAAGTCATTCAGTCCAGATAAAATACTAAATATAGATGAGCTTCCAAAGACCAAAAACGGGAAAATAATGAGGAGAGTAATCAGGGCAGCGTATTTAGGACAGGATCCTGGTGACATAAGTGGCCTTGAAGATCCATCAGTAATAGAAAGAATAGGGAAAATGAGGATAAAGAATTAGTCTTTCTTTTTCCAGTAATATACAGGCAAAAGAGCAAGGGCAGCAATTGCAGTTATTCCACCATAAATATCATTTACATTCAGCCCTGGTGGATTAGTTCCATCATAGATTTTTGTAGGTCGATTAGGAATGGATATGGCGCTCCCATGTGGAACATGGTCTCTGATTTCTCCGGTCGTCCTGTCATAACACACAATCTGTCCGTTCCCACCATTTCCGCTGCTACTTTCACCATTTAGACTGTAAACACCCTGACCACCCGAAACATTACACTTATTTTCAAGGGATATGTTATCAAAATAGGAGAGAAATATTACTCCTCCTCCGCCTCCACCTATAAGACCTGTACCACTTCCGGTTCCACTCCCATTTGCACCTGATGCTATTATTCTTCCCACATATATGCTATGTGCACAT
>JAKBGP010000258.1 GCA_021833045.1 Thermoplasmata archaeon | reverse complement strand
GCAATTGCTGTTGAGATCCAGATCGCGGCAGAAATCATTGAAAGTATGCCAAAATAAAGCATAACGGATCTCGCTTTTTGGAGATTCATGATTGTAAATGTGCAGCTAGTTTATCAGGTTAATCCTCTACAATGTATGATGCCAGACAACCTGCAAACTAAATCTTCACTAATATAGTGAAATCGAAGCGAGATCACTTGGACGCCCAGTAATAAACCCAAGCATATCATCATATATGAGTATGAGGCTTGTAATTTCATTACAGGGAGAAAGGATTTCTCGGTCATAAAGAGAAATCTGCAAGAAAACAGATTAGGTAACATTCCGGGGAGTGTCATACCTTAGGGCGAAGCAGCGGTAAAGCTCATGCCGCTACCTGTCTAATTATTTGCCCTACACAGCAAATTGTTGAAACATATGCAAATCCAGAGAATGCTTTTATATTTTTTTGAAATAGCCTGAATTATGGCAAAAAAATATGTTGATCTGTCAGTCAGAATAGATGACAAAACCTATGGCCCCCCGTCCACGAATGTTCGCGTTTCTCTGGTGCCAAATTATCGCCCGCCATCCAAGCCTGGAGTTAAATTTGACTATTGGGTCGCTACAACCGTAACAATGAGCGTTCATACTGGTTCTCACATGGATGTCCCATCCCATAATACAAAGGAAGGGTTTTCTACAGATTCTCTAAAAGTTGAAGACTTTGTTAGCAGTGCTGTTGTTGCGAGGTTAAAGGGAATTGACAAGAATCACGGCGTCACTATAGAAGATATTGAAAATTCTGGCGTAAAGTTCGAGAAAGGAGAAGTTGTTGTCCTCAATACTAATTGGACTGATAAGACATGGGGAAAATTCCCAGATTACTACGTTGAATCACCATTTCTGACAGTGGAGGCAGCTGAGTATCTAGTATCTAAAAAACCACATGCTGTGGGCTTTGATTTCTTCCCCGAATATAGTGCTAGACTTAAAGACTTCAAGTCTGATGACTTTGTTATTCATCATATGCTACTCGATCACGGAGTGCTTATGTATCAGCAAATGACAAACCTATCGAAAGTTCCGGATAGATTCAAGATTTTTGCCGGCATTCCAAAAATAGGTGGCATTGACGGGGCACCCGCAAGATTTATTGGAGAATTTGATTCGCCTTGAAGCTTGCACAGGTTATATCCAACACCGGGAGAAAACTCGTTGGATTCGAAAAAGCCGGTGAGTTTTTCCCTTTTAAACACAGCTCTGACAAAAAAACATCACAACTTTTATTGGATGTAATAACGAATTATGACAACTATGTCCAAGAAATATCAAGTATGAATCAAGGGTATGGAATAAACATCTCTGAACTGAAATTTTTACCACCTATTCCTAATCCCGGTAGGCCAATATTTTGTGTTGGTAAAAATTATGCTGAACATGTCAAGGAAGGCGCCAGAGCAGGAGAGCAAAAAAATATTCCAAAGGCTCCTATATTCTTTACCAAGTTGCCCTCAATAGCCGTAGCCACAAAAGATCCGGTTTACGCGTGGGATGTCGCAAAGAATATGGACTATGAGGCAGAGCTTGGCGTAGTGCTTAGCAAGAGGGCCAGAGATTTGGAACCTGAGGATGTGAAAGACTATATTTTTGGTTACACACTTGTAAATGATGTTACCTCAAGACTTTTGCAGAACCAGCACACACAATGGTTTAAAGGAAAGAACCTAGATACATTCTGCCCTATCGGACCTTATATTGTGACCAGAGACGAAGTAGAATGGCCGGTAAAACTACATTTAGATCTCTTTGTAAACAATGAGAAAAGACAATCTTTGGATACGGCTGATATGATATTTAACATATCCGAAATAGTATCCAGTCTTTCTAAAGGCTTTTCGCTTGAAGCTGGCGATATTATTTCAACGGGCACAGGTTCTGGATGTGCCTTCGGTATGGAGCCTCCAATTTGGCTTAAGCCCGGAGATATTGTATCTATAAAGTGTAAGGAAATAGGTGAGTTGATCAACCCAATTAAGTCACCAGGTGATTAATTATCACCACTCCTCAAACCAACAAAGTCATAGATATCCACTCTCATTACGTCCACCCATCTGTAGTCTCAACAGTAAAAGAAGATCCCTCTAGTTTTGGGATTAAATTGATTCGCAAAGGAGAAGAAATCTCATTTGACTTCGGTGGATCTTTAAGCAGACCATTTTTTCATAAAATGGTTGATCTAGATGATAGAATTAAACACATGGACGCTAGTGGGATCGATGTTCAAATACTATCTACATGGGTAGACATATTTGGTTATTTATTGAAATCAAACTACCTGGAGAAATTCTCAAAGCTGGTGAACGATGGACTCAAACTTGCTGTGGACACTAACAGAGATAGATTCTGTGCTGTCGCGACACTTCCATTGCCATTTGTGGACCTGGCAGTTGAGGAACTCGAGAGGTCAGTAAAGGATCTTGGTTTATTAGGAGCAATGATTGGAACTAGCATTCTAGACAAGAATCTTGACGATCCTATTTTAGATCCGCTTTGGAAAAGGGCAGAAGCACTGAATGTACCTATCATTCTTCATCCATCAATGCCGGAATTTGGGCATGCCCTTTCAGATTACTATTTAAAAAATCTCCTAGGGAATCCAATGAGCACTACTATTGCTGCATCAAGGCTGATCCTTGGAGGAGTCCTTGAAAGACATAAGAAGTTAAAGTTAGTTCTTCTTCACGGTGGGGGGCACCTTTTATACGGGATAGGCAGAATCGATAAAGGATATGATGTTAGGCCAGAAACACGGAAACACATCAGTAATCTACCATCCAGTTATCTTCAGAGATTTATGTATGATACAGTTGTATACGACCCTGAAGTACTAAGATTCATGGAATCAAAAGTAGGTAATGACTTAATGATGCTTGGGACAGACTATCCATTTGACATGGAATTTTTGAACCAGGTCGAAACACTTTCTAATTTATTCGGAAAAGATGCAGTTAAAATTACTTCTATAAACCCCCAAAGGACTTTCTTTTTAAAATAATACGCTCAAGAACGAACTAATTAGTCTGAACATTGGATAATTTGCTATTTTCTGATCTTTCTCTAATCTTAAGCGTTCACGTATAAGCCTAGAGATAATGCCTTCTATCTTATAATTCAAGAGCTATCCAAGCAGATAATTAAAAGAAATTTATATTGATGTCATATCTTATTGGCATATCGAATCAAACTTTTATTGGATGATCAGCTTGTAAGACTGATGAGTCTAAATTAAAATCCAGCTTGAACAAACTTCAATGGATATCTATGCAAACTCAAAGCCCCACCAGGTCTGATTATGACTGCCGCACCTAGTTGCAAACCTGCGGTGTGATCCCTGGTGACAGGTTGTGGTTGTATGACAACCACCATGTTCTCTTTAAAAGTGAACTCCTCATTTTTGTGCTCGGAATATTTACTCCAAAGCTCTGGTGACTTAGCTCCTTCTCCATGCACTAAACTATCATAAACTTCAAAGCCATTATCGTGTATTATACTCGAAGCTTCAAGTACGTC
>JAKBGP010000257.1 GCA_021833045.1 Thermoplasmata archaeon | reverse complement strand
TTTCATCTGAGCCTCAGCCACAGCAATTTCAACCTTCAACATACATTTTAACCTGTAACTCTGCTCAAAAATTGATTTCACAGCTGGCCTTCCATAACGTTCTTCAATGGGAGAGATGGTCACAGGCTGTTATATTGTTAGTAGTTAAAAATTTTCTTATTTGCTATCTAAGGTTATAGAAAAAGTGTATTCAGAATTCTACAGCTAGTATTCCATTACTGTACTTATATAAATAGTAAATTTGGACAATATAATAACCACTTACCAGCGTGAATTTTTCTCTTATATTCTGAATTCCACCGCTATAATTATAGTTATATACTGTTTTATTAAGGGCGACTATTGTATTTGACTGGTTGCCTACCTGATAAACCTTAACATAGGTTGGCTCTGATATAACAAAATTAAATTTAATTTGTGATTTATTTGAAATGTGAAAACTCGAAGTTGCATACATTCCGTAACTTTTAACAGTGCTCGAGTTTAATTGGGTATATGGAAATGAACTATTATAATTCCAGAAAATCTGATATTTTGGTATATTAGTTGTAAATTTACTGGAATTAAACTCAAATGTGTCATTGACTTTGTTGTGAGGAAAGAATATTGTCTCGTTGTTATATGCTATTCCTGTGGGATTTGATGTATTTAAATCATTATATGTGAGATCGTTTGTGTTTATCTCCTCTGCTACGAATGGTTCAAGTGTGTTAGTACTTCCAGCAACTGATGTTCCTGTCACTGGAGATCCAGCAATTACAGAATCCGTACTCATATCAATAACAGAAACATATGAAAGATTCATGTTAGGAGTGAGATATATCTCTATTTGCACTGAACTGTTGAACTGAGATATTACATAATTCTTTTCACTTTCAAATGTATAACTCATCTTCATAATCACGGGATAGCTAGAATAAGTTGAATCACCATTGAGTGATATGATAACAGGATTGTTCAATTTATTTACAACATATTCTAGGTCAATTTGATCAACTGGAATTTTCTCAGTGACGCTCTGTACAATCATCAGATATTCATTATTGTAACTTGTATCATCCCGGGTTAACAAAATTTCCATTTTAGGAACCTCTGGATTTCCCTTAGGAGCATTTTGAAATAGGAAAAGACCAAGGGTTGTCATGAGTATCACTGTTATTGCAATTAGCAATAGCGTTCCTATAAGTTCTGAGACTGCCCTATCTTTCCTGTATCTTACCTGCTTCAATACCATGCAATTTATTGGTTACTTATAAAGATAATCTAATGCGACGTTAAATTTAATCATCGCTAGTTTTTTTCATTGAAATTTGAACCTTATGACTTCTTGGAAATTCTTTGGAAATTATTTCCTTAACATTTTTCTTTAGCTCTTCTGCATTTACCTGGAAACTTTCCTTTTTGAATCCATCTTCTGTGATAATAATTTCATTCCCATGTTTCGTGAATGTTACTTTTCGATCCTTCTTGAAACTTAAAACTATGAGTTTGTGATCTTCATCGATCTTGGAAAGAAAATTTAAAACGGTTCTTTCAGCTGCATTAATTGGAACCCATGACATGAATTTGAATGCCTTTAAACTCAATATCTTTTTCTTTTTTTTAATGCTAAAGCGGTCGAATATTTTTCCAAATAGAAAATTATAATATAAGACTCTTAATCTCATAATTCTGACAGGAAAGGATAATTTATTTAAGGATCGTGTTGAGAATTTAACTCAAATACTGATGCTATCTAGAAATATGACAAAGATAGATGAAATAAGGAGAGAAATGGACAAAATCCTCACTATCCTTGAAGAATCCGACAATGAAATGTTCAGGCTTATGTATAATCAAGAGGAATCGTTTGATCCTCAATTTATCAAAGAAATCGTAATTTCAGATATAAAACAGATACGAGATTCCAAAACCAGAGAACGTGCTTTATATTATATTAATCGGTTTCTTAAAAACCTCGGTGAACCACAAAACTCCAAAATTAATGACATTAACCTAAGTAGATGGAAACTGTATGGAGATATTATAACTGACAGTTTATGGATTTTTAAGAAAAGGGACAGCAGTGGCCCTCATAATGCTTCATACTGGGGAAATTTTGTACCCCAAATTCCATATCAACTTCTCAGAAGGTACACAAAAAAGGGAGATGTTGTAGTAGATGGATTTCTCGGAAGTGGAACAACTCTTATTGAATGTGCGAAACTTGGCAGAAATGGAATTGGTATAGAAATTTCAAGTGATGTTGCCAATATGGCTATGTTGAATGTTTCAAAGGCTGTCAACAGCGAACATAACTTTCAGGATATAGTTATTGGCGATAGCCAGACTTTTGATATAACCAGTATTCTTGAATCACATAATGTGAACTCTGCCCAGCTGATTATTCTTCATCCTCCATACTGGGATATAATAAAGTTTGGGACTTCAGAAAATGATCTTTCAAATGCTCCAGATGAATCAAAATTTCTGAATATGCTGACGAAAGTTATCAATAATCTTTCAAGAGTTCTTGAAAAAAGGAGATACATGGCACTCGTGATCGGGGATAAATACAGCAAAGGCAACTGGATTCCTCTCGGTTTTCATGCAATGGAGAGAGTTATTGATTCTGGCTTTATCCTTAAATCAATTGTTGTAAAGAATTTTGAAGTTACCAAGGGAAAGAGAGAGCAAAAAGATCTCTGGAGATACAGAGCATTAAAGGGTGGGTTTTATGTGTTCAAGCATGAGTATATATTTATTTTTCAAAAAAAATAATTTTTTCTGTAAGATTTTATTATAGTAACTGTATTGTTTTCTCAAGTAGAAATTGACTCTTATTACATGAATTTGGTATGATCCACTCACCTGATTACACTTCACCTACATTATAGATTACAATTAAAATACCTATTTTCATTAGTAATTTTAGATTATTAATCACACTAAGGTAGGATTAAAATATTCAATCGTAGACAATAAAATAATTACTCTTCTTACGATCATAATTAAGAGAATGCGGAGGGCCGGATTCGAACCGGCGAACCCCTACGGAAGCAGATCTTGAGTCTGCCGCCTTTGACCTAGCTCGGCAACCTCCGCTTCTATTTCCCAAGCCGTTATATTTACTCCCAATTTAAGACTTTTTGAAGGAAGTTGTTTAAGATGACCTTGGAGCAGTAGAAATCAATTCGAAAATAAGATTAACATTAGTCATTAATCAGTATACTTAATGATAGTGTGGAATATTTTTAAACGTTTCCAGCATCATCAGGATCATGAACATATTTGGTAAGGATTTAATTCTGTATCCTCAGGAACCATCCTATAAAATAAGAAGTAAAAATTTCCGAAATTATAACCTTGATGACATTGACAAATTCTACCTGCCAGAATCTATAATCCAGATTGAAGGTTATAAGAATATCCAACCAGTTTCCTTTATTGAGGATGATAACAGAGGAGCCATAAGACCTGAACCTGTTTGTACAGTAGATCAAACTGATTTTTTTCTTTCAATAAAGGGTGTTGGGTCAACAGTTGACCCATATTCGCTTGAACCACTTAATACA
>JAKBGP010000256.1 GCA_021833045.1 Thermoplasmata archaeon | reverse complement strand
AATTATATTTAATAACAAGTAAATAATTCCCTATACAATGATATCTTTAAAACCACAAAACCAGAAATTAGTTAGCGAGTTAAAAACTGAAGAGGAGGTGCCACGATTGGGAGTAACTGGTGGAACCTACAGCTGGTAATTTTTTGTTAGAAATTCAGATGTGTATTTTTTAAACATCTGGTTTAATTTTGTATTTTTTAACATGTTTGTAATATTTTTGTAAGTTTCTTTGATTATTTCTGGGGTGGCCTTGTATATTACCATAGTCCTTAGTAATTTTGTCCCAGCGGATACTACTCCTGCTAAGTCCTTAAATTCAGCATATCTGTTTATGGTAATGTTTGCCAATGATTTGGTTTCACCATTCATCCCATTTGCAATATAATATTCACTTACTACCTCATTGCAAAATGCCAGTTCAATCTGATTTTCTGTTTCGCTAAAATACTCAATTGCTTCTTCTATAAAATGATAGGTCAAATTGCGTCTTTGAAATGCTATATCGATAGAAAGAATTAAGAGTCTCGATAAATGAAATACTCTTTTATTCATAGTTTCCAATGATAATAAGTAAGAACTCATCACGCTCTCATAAGCATCTTCATGCATTCCAAGAACCAATAAAAGTGCACTCCTGTTGAGATAACATTCCTCAAGAAGAAATGGATCTTTAAGCCTTTGTGATAAAATAAGTGCCTCCTTGTTCGCCTCAGTCGACTTTTGCAAAAGACCCATTTTAGAATAAGTGTAAGATAGATTGATCTTTATTTTTGCCATTCCTTGCAGAAATTCTTTTTCTTTGAATAAAATAAAAGACCTTTCGTATTTCTGGAAAGCTTCTTCATAGTCGCCTTTAGCACTATAAACATTTCCTAAACCAAGTAGACTGAAAGCCACGCAATCAATATCATCCGATAATTCACATTTTTCAACTGCCTTATTAAGATAATTGATAGATCCTTCGTAATCGCCTTTGTAAAAGGATAAAGCCCCCTTTATCCTGAAAATTCTACCTATGTTCTTCGGAACAATATTCGAGATGGGCGTTTTTTCGATGATATCAATGGTATCCATCGCTTCATCAATTTTACCTTGCTGCAGGAACGTTTCTGCAAGAAAACTCTCAGCGTCGGCAAGGTCCATCTTGCCATCGCCAACGAGGTCCAGGACATGCAGGAATTCTCCAACTTTTCCCTGGTTCCCCTTTCTCTTCTGATCCTCAATTATAAGAGGGGCCATGTCTTTAGACTCACTGTATTTGAGTGAGCCGTCATGCGAAATTGTCACTGATGCTATTCCTATGAGCCTGAGAGCTTCAAGCAGGAGAAACATAGTTTCTGGCTTAATTGTCTCAGTAAGTTCTGGACTAAGCTTTATGCGATCTGCAAATAGATCCTTCATGGATTCCATGAGAAATTCAGATGCCTTGTAGTCCATGGGTGCCCTATCATATAAATAATATAAACGTTATTGTTTATATGATTGGGTAAAAGCAGAATAAACCAGCGATAGAAAACATTGTTCACTTTTAACTAGCTACTACGTTAATTAACAGGAACTGCACCTGTTGACGGAAAAGCCGATGGGATTGCGAACGTGATAATAAATGAAAGTACAGAGGCTGCTAACATAACGCCCCACATATAGGATGGGTTTCTTGTAAAAATGTATGTAAGTGGAAATGAAACGAAAGCAGATATTACACCTATAAATTGCCTTTGCACTCCGCCAAACATACCTCTCGATTCTCTCCCTATAACCCCGACCTCATAGGTCATTGCTCCAGATACCAGTAAAACTCCTGGGCTAGCGAATAAAGCTGCAATTAGAAAGAGATAATCCACCCTGTATATTATGGATAATACCACAAGACCATATGTTATTACATCGAACATCATATTTAGTGAGACAAAGCCACGACCAAGACCCTGATGCCTGTCTACGATTTTCTCGCCATATTTGCCTATCAATATTGCAAGGAGGTAGGTGATCAACAGGAACGTGAAAGAATATTCCGGAGAGATGCCCAAGTAGACGCCAGTCGGGACATAAAAGAAAGTAAAACCTATGATTCCTATCGTCATAAATGCTTTAGATGTGATAAGTGGAATTGCAAATTTCTTCTTTGAGCTCAGGTTTCTAAGGCTTTCCATGAATCCTGGTCTTCGCACAGATGACTCTGCCTTCCTCATTACGTCTCTTTCCCTTGATCGCAGGAAGAAGAAACTAAGGAGCGCAATAACAACAAGGAGGATTGAACTTGACATAAATACAAGTGACAAAGAAAGTGAGAATGCACCATAAACCATGACAGCGTATGCAAGTGCGCTGCCTATTGCTTCAAACGTGAGTATTCTGGAATAGTTTTTACCAAGTACCCTGGCAGCTGCGGCTTTTGCTATGAATGCATTGAGAGATGATCTGAAAACACCCTCGAATACAAGCATAAGTGGTATGAATGCAATTATTAACAGACTGGGAATGTAGCCTATTGAAACTGTGAAATAGATCAGGAATAAAACAACTCCATAAAGGATGCTTCCTGTTACCATAAGCTGGAAAGAATATCCCTTGTCTATGGCCCTTCCCTGAAGTATCGATGTCCCTAAAAGAATTATCTGGCCAAGTGTTAATCCGACACCAGCATAAAGTACGGAAATAGCATTATTCTCGAGATAGATGACTATACCAAAGGAAAATACCGTTAATGAAAGAGAGAAAAATACATTCAGAATCGAGAGGTTGGACACAAATGGGTTAATTCTGGTTTCAGAACTGCCATTCCCTTCCACTGGTATTTATTTTTCAATGTTATATAATAGTTTGTGAGCAATTATAATAACGATTACTTAATGAAAACAATTTAAAGAATATCAATCTTATTTTAGGGTGGCAGCAATGAAATATACCTTTTTATCATGGAAATTTCATTCTGTAAGATTGTTGGAGGGCCGTGGCCAGGGAATACTTTTGTATTTGGTGGGAGAGTCAGGAACCACTTCAGGCTCTCTGCCATATCTCTTTCATTTCCGCCCATATCCATCCTACCGATATTACCCCTAAAAAGGCAGTCTCCTGTGAAAACGGATTCTCCTGATATTATTGAGATGCTGCCCGGGGTATGACCTGGAGTGTTTTGTATCAAAAGTTCAGATCTTCCAAGTTTCAATGCAATGTTATTATCGAAGAGGGATCCGGGATGTGGAGCAGGATTGTTGAATCCAAACTGCCTCGCATACTTCCATGTATATTCAATAATTTCAAGGTCCTTGCTATGAATTGAAAATTCAGTCCCAAGGAAGTCTGCCAGTCTTTCAGCTTCTGCAACGTGATCAAAATGTCCATGGGTTGCGATCACACCCGCCGGGTCTCCAGGCATTGTTGATGCCATCTGCGCTATTTTATCAAAGTCACCTCCGGGATCAATAATCACGTATTCGGATCCAGAGGATATGAAATAACAGTTTGTATGTAACGGACCTACTGTCACCATCTTCATTGCAGCCCTTTTCACTTTCATCTTTAGGGTATTTTCAACGCAATATTAGATTATAGCGGTTCCTAATA
>JAKBGP010000255.1 GCA_021833045.1 Thermoplasmata archaeon | reverse complement strand
CTGCAACTACAAGTAATATGCCTATCACAAGAATTATCAAACCGTTCCTGAAAAGCTTTAATCTCACGCAGGAGCAAATTTGTATTCCATATATTAATTGTGCTATGATTTTGTATTTATGCAGTGTGGAGTGCCCTGCATCTCTTCTTCCAGTGTTTCCAACAACTGGCAGGATATAGATTGGATCGCGTATTGATTCATGCGTGCCTGCATCCGCATAGCCAGATGGCATAGAATTAATGACAGGGTCATTTGGACCGATGGGAGTTAAAGCCCATGGGGATTCCTCCAGCAACTTTTGAAGTTGGAAGCTCTTTACGAAAGTTGGATGTAGGTGTCACAAAACAAGATTCCAATTTCTAATTAACCATCGTGCTTATTTTTGAATTCGTTCGGAAGCATAACTCTTTCCCCCAGAAAGTAAAAATCTCTAATATTGTTTGTAACAACAATCCAAGGTGCAATTGACGCATGAGAGCCTATCATGAAGTCTCGAAAATTTTCTGCGAATGAAGCAGAAGCAGATCCAAAATAAGCAGTATTCAATGCTTCACCTTTTCTAAACCATTGTACATCAATCCTGCTTCGTTTAAGAATGCTATCAAAAAACGTTGGGTCCTTTTTCTTTTTGCCAATGAAATAAACCTGCAATTCAGCATAAGTGATTGATGATATGATCTTTGTTGCGTGGTAGCCCTTCAGCCAATAGATAAAGTCAGTGCTCTGAGAAAAAACACAACTATCTATTACAACTGGTTCAAGTGTCATATAGTACCAAAGGATAGGATGTTTCTCATATTAATTTAGTCCTCCAAATCGATATTTCTTCTTATTCTCAGCAAGAAATTCATCTAATTCATCGACTGAACTCTGAAATTCTGAAAACAATTGATTGAATTCTTCATCATCTCGAAGTGCTTGACTTGCACATGAACCTATTTCATCATCTGTCGATATCTTGTGTATAATGCGGGAAAACCCTAACACATGGTCCCTAAAATTTTCCATGAATTCACTTTTTTTGTCTGGAAGTATTTCCGTCCAATACCTGATGGTATCCCTTTTGACATTTTCATATGATTTTGGGTGTATTCTGAGATAGTAGCAAAATAAAAACCAAAATTCTTCAGATACTTCGTTAAGGATCTTCAAATCTATACTCGAAGAATTCAAACCATAATCCATCAATCTCTTGAATTTAGGTATAATTTCTCTGACATCATCAAAGATATCATCTGAAGGAAAACTCTTCAGTGCCTCTTCCAAGGCCCTTATCAAAAGTTTACGTTTTTCTTTCTCATCCATGATGCCAGAATTTGAGGTTGTGTAAAAAAAGTCCCTTACCTGCTTATATTTTCTCTGAAATTCAAACGGTGCTTCTTCATATATAGTGTCAACAAAGTCTTGAATCTGACCTTTTATAGCATATTTTTTAGTCATCTCCCTAACGTTATAATCAATAAGTTCCTTGACATTTCCTTCGGGGTAGTCCGGAATTCCTCCTTCCCAGTCAACTATAGTGTGTACATTCTCTTCGTGCGTCCATTTCAAATCTCTTGGCATATAATAACGAACTACTTCGTCGCCCCAACGGTACCAGCAATGCGGTACTGCCAAATCAATTCCTTTATTTTTTAGGATTGTATTTAAGAAAGAGATTGCCTTATTAAAATAAAGACCACTTGGTGACTCGTTGTTTATTTTTTCGTACTCTTTGACAACCATAAATGATGCATATGCAAGTCCATTTTGACTAATCATCATTTTCTCAGATTTCATATCCTACCTCCTCTAAAGATATCAGTAATCAGTATATATCTTGATTATGTATTTCAGATATTAATAATTATTTTATCAATTACAGTATTATTTGAATGATTTTTGTATGATTTTCATAAAAATCGCCTCTTCAATTTTTGTCCATGTCAATGAAGATAGGGGGAAGATTATAAAACCAAGATATCTGATGTCTGAAAGGACATTATTCACAATTTGATGTCTAAAAATGATTTAATTAACTAAATTTCAGAGTCTTGATCCTGCAATAATATTATGTGCGATACCTGGCATACTCCATTGCCAATATTCATGGTTTCTTATTTCAACGCCCATTCCAGTGTTTCTCTCGCTCTAAAGAGATTGTTCATGAATCGTTGAAATATAATTACATGACCTCTCCTTTCCACTCAACTTTTCAGGTGACTCTGCAGGATCAGGTAGATATCATCCTCTCATTGGAAATCCGTCTTGCTGCAGTGATGAAAATGATGAGAAATATTGCAAAAACCGCAATGACGTAAAGGGATGAATATAGATAGAGAGACTGGACTGGTATCTCCACATGCACGAAAAGGAAAGCCAGGGAGGGAATAAGCCCTATGATCACCCCTATACCACCTGGGGCATTAACACCCTGATAAGTTTTTGACATGGAAGCCCAACTGAGTATCATTATGGATGAAAGCATGGAACTGACGTAAGTCAATGGAATGGAATACACCAGGAATAATTTTATCAGAAACATCTGAATTCCATCACCGACTGCGTAGATTATGGAAACTGCAAATATTATACCTGCTGAAATTATGATCGTAGATACGATAACAGTCGCAAATATGAAGGAAAGGTAAATCTGTCCTACCCTCACTTTTGAGGTTGATATGAGGTATTCGTATACACCTGATGACCTGTCGCTTGAAAAGAAGTACGTTGCACCTGTTGATCCCAGAACCGCAAAAAACTGGAGTAGATATGGATATGTGGTGTCAAGAACATAGATCGCAATACTATGGATTCCTATAAAACCCTCGTTAGATCTTGCATTGCTTGAGCTCTGGGATGTGATACCAAGGAAGTTAATTGCTAATATGATGAATATTTCCAGAAATAGGGCTAAACCTAAGTACATCACTCCATATGGTGTCTTGAATATTCTTTTGAGGTGAAGATTCAGCAGTATAATGTTTACTGACCTTGTATAATATTTTTAGCCAGTTCTGATTCCATGAACATCAAATATGCAGTATTCATTTTTCACAATAGAATTCGGGAATATTTCACTGATGCCCGTTCCCCGGATGCCAATAACTCTTTTATTTTTCCGTATTTCGCTTATGTTTCCGTCAAACTTAATTTTCCCGTCATCGAGCAACAGGACCCTGTTTCCAATCTCCTGTGCTTCATACAGGTTGTGCGACGAGTACAGGATAATGCTATCTTCAGCAAGAGAACTCATTATCTTCCTTGCTTCCGATGCTATTTCAGGATCCAGGTTTGATGTTGGTTCATCAAATATATAAATATCCTTGTGTGAAAGAAGACATTTTGCCAGAGAGACTTTTTTCTTCTGCCCCTGGCTCAGACTGGTAAATCTGATGTCCCAGAGGTTTGTGAGATTCAGGGATCTTTTGACCTCCATGACCTGATCCTTGTCGGATCCTTCGATTTCAGCATAGAAATTCATTGTCTCTTCCACCGTAAATCCTGCGGGAATTCCTGCAGAATGTGCCATATAACCAATTGATGGCGATTGTTCTCCCTCTGAGTTTTTCCGCATGCTGATTTCGCC
>JAKBGP010000254.1 GCA_021833045.1 Thermoplasmata archaeon | reverse complement strand
CCTCCGCGAAAGACATAGATTCAGCCATGAAATATGGGGCAGGGATGCCCATGGGCCCACTGGAACTCGCTGATATGGTTGGTATAGACGTCACATATGACGTTATGAAAATTCTCTATGAAGAATATGCCGATCCTAAATTTAGACCTTCCAATCTTTTGAAAATGTACAGAAATGCAGGCAAGCTTGGGAGAAAGACTGGAAAAGGGGTTTACAGCTACTGAACTGGAAACCTTCCTCTTTCTTTCGTTATTATGAATGTTCCAGGTGTTATTTCATACTTTGATCTGGAAGTTCTGACTATTGTCAGAAAAGCAGTCTTTATGCTTTTATCATGTAAAAACCTGTTAATTGATTTAATCATTGTTCTGTTCAGTTCCAACATTTCAAATCTTTCCATATTTCTGTCGAAAATGTGGACAGGCAAGAGTTTTCTATCTTCCTGGAACAATGACATTTCAAATTCCACGGTAAAACATTCTCCTATCTCAATTCTCATTTTTTACACTTAAGACTTTAACTCTAAAGAGATATTTAAATTTAGCGATTTATTCCAAGACAATTATTAAGGTGAAAGGAGAAAGTAAAACGTTAAATATTATGAGCAACGTTGTAAATCTAAATATATATCTTTCAGTATATTTTAAAATATTAATGATATAAACTATCATGATTTATTCAATATGAAAATATTTGGAAAATTCAGTTTTTATAGCAAAATTATGATTATTCTATGAATTTATTCTGAATTTAATTTTATTACTATTGTTTAAGCAAACAAACACTTTTAAATCGTTTTGGTGTGATGAATAGGTTAACGGTAAGATAAGAGAAAGAAATTGTAGTTAAGTCAGGTGATCCAGATTACTATAAATCAGAGTTTTATTGAGATGATTTCCTTCTTATTTATCTATATGAATTTTTGAATCTAGAACCATTACTTTTGAGAAACTTATCGGGATAACAGAACGTTCATTTTTCAAAATTCATATATACATTGTGAATATCCTGAAGAGAGGGCTCGTAGTCTAGTGGTTATGATACCGCCCTTACAAGGCGGTGGTCACCGGTTCAAATCCGGTCGGGCCCATAGACATAACAGTATGAAAAAATCATATTTCTCAACTCCTAGAACTTTCCTGACGATCTTCGTCCGCAAATGCCACTACGGCCTTCGTGTCACTCACTACTTGAGTACCAGCTTGTTGTTACTATACTTGCTTAACAGTTCAGGATTCCACACCCAGATTATCTTCCCATTATGCTGAACAATTTTTCCAGATTCTTCTAGATATGAAATTATTAGGTTGAATGTTTGGTACATCACTTTCTTCTCCAATGCAAGCCACAGCTGCCTCTTTGATGGATATTCTTCTGCTTTTCTCAGAGTATCCTCCACCATAAGGATAGTATCCAACCTCGGATAATGTAGTATTGACTTATTTTCCATCATGTTACATATTTTTATGTAATATATAAGTTTATACGCACATGGCTGACTCATGAATATTCTGGTTGGTAGATTTGGTTATTCTTAAAAAAATACAGTATATTTTGGAGGCCGTATTCAACTATTGCTTATGTCGCTCAAATAGAGTTTGTTATCACCTGTCTCCTGTTGGTCCATTTTAGAAAAAAGGGATCTATATTTGGAAATCCATTAAAATAATGTTTTGTATAATCAGCCAAAACGTTTTGAAATCAGACAGCAACGTTACGATTGATAATTCAAAACGGTTAACTTTCGACGATGTTCTTTACCCATGTCCCTTTTTGAGGATTTAGAAAATCCACAGTTGTATCTCTGTAGAAGAAGTCTTTCCCTCTAACCGTTCTTGCAAAAATGAACTGTTACCAGATAATTGATTCCGACCACTTTGTTCTATTAATTCTACAATTGTCTGGTATTCATTATTATCAACAATATCGGGGTCAACAATTAGGTCAATGTCAGTTGAGCCCACATGCATAAAAGTATCTTCCCGGATTTTACGAGATTCAAATAGCAGGTACGGTACCAAACTTCCAATTAAAACTATTGCTACTTTGTATAAGTCTGAGAGTTCGCATTAACTCTATTGGAACACTTTTAGATGTGTGAATCAATTGATCTTCAAAGGCAGATGAAAAACGTGTCTTCAAGATATATCATCCTCTTTGCTATTTATCTCAAGAATTTTTTCAGCCTGCTCTTGTCCCCGGCCTGGGTATGTGAATAGATCTACAAAAAGTTGGATGTTACTCACCACATTTATTCCTCTGATCTCCCTAAAATCCATAAATATTCCATCATCAAAGGGCTCAAAAATCCTAATATTGGCTCCAGAGCTTGTTGGTCTGAGGTCAAGTTTCTTCACTATCTCATTTAGGTCTCCTGAGATATATACCCATACATCATTATATCGTACAAATGGTGCTACCATTGAAGCTCCTGCCATTCCTGTGAATGCGTATTTCAGATTCAACTCATCTGCTGCCTTTGCGAGTTTTAATATTATCTCTTCTGGACTTCTTGCAAATGAGAAGAAAGCATTTGATCTGCTCTTTTCTACTGTCCAGTTTGATGCCCAATTTTTTAGAAGCCTTTTTGAATCTATTAATTTAATGCTCTTGTCCTCATCGCGTGATACATAGCCTTTATCTTCAAGCTGATTCACAACAAAGTAAACACCGGCAGGGCTCATTCTGCATATATTGGCAAGTTCTGTGATCTTCCATTTCTTTTTAGGATCATTGAGGATCGCTCTTAAAATGCGAGTTGCCTTACTAGCAAATATACCGCGATTGAGACGTCTCTCCGTTTTCCTCTCAGCACTGCTTATACGGTCTACCAGAACTGAGTCAAATTTTAGGTATACGTCTCCTATTAAATCAATATAACCTATGTTTTCTGATATTAGAATTTTCCTTGCCCTTTCACTAATGTAAGGGGCAACAAAAACGGGGTATATTCCTTTTTTAATTTTAGTTAAATTTTTAAGTTGATAAATGGACCTTTCGACAAACCTTGGCTCTCCATTGGATTTAACCTCAATAAGTAGGTTTTTCTTTTTATTTCCGGTTAGAATCTTGACCATTATATGAGAATAACTCTTTTTGTCTATTGGTATTTCGTATGATATGTCCTCTATATCCATATTCGGTAGGAGAGATGGTAGTTTCTTAATGAATTCATTAATCGTTTCTTTTTCATTCATTGAATGTAATTTAGTAAATTCCAATTTTTTACCAAATGGTAAATTCATTGTTTTCATTTAAATGATTTGTATTTTTTTACTACTCATCTAACAATGCAGGTAGGGTTTGCCCTGACAATTCTAGAAAGAAAAGGAAAAACATCAAGAACAGGAAATGGAAAAAGAGGAGATCCGTTTTTTTTCCCATCAAGGCAGTCTTAGGTTAGGAGTTTCACCGACAGCATCAAATAATTTTGAGTTCATTTAATGTGTTTATAATCTATGATATCTCACTTTTCTATACTCATGATCCATTGATCAGATGTGGCATGAAACAAGAGAAGCAATCCACCAGCTAAGTAAATTATGTTTAGACAATACAAATTCAATAGTG
>JAKBGP010000018.1 GCA_021833045.1 Thermoplasmata archaeon | reverse complement strand
GTTCCTTCTCATATGCGTAGAGAGGTTTCTCGCTGAACTATTTCTTAATTTTTTTAATGTCTTCTGAGATTTACCGTATCGGTAATATTTTCGAATTATTTTCTTTAAAGAGTTATCTTCATAATGTGATATCAAAATTTCATCAGTCATTCCTATATTTTTGGATAGCTTTCTACATTCATCGAATATTATATGGTGTTCTCCATAGCTTATTTTATTAAATAAATTCCCCGTATTTATCATTGCACTGTTGAATGCATCGGTCAATAGCTCGCTACTGTAAAATCTAGGTAACAAAAAAGCTATGGACTCATTGATTGACCTATAAAACTGATTCCAACCAATATCCTTCAATAGTGTAGCCTGTCTAACCCAAAAACCATCTCCTTGACTACTTTCTCTTATCATTACCATATCATATATCCTATAATTATCGAATAGTAGAGAAAGAGCATCACGCTTCAAGGGTCTTGTGGAGTCTAACAGAAGAGAAAAATCACCATGAGAGTGGATATGTGCTTCGTATCTTGCCTTCATATGGGGCGTGTTATTCGGTAAAATTATTACATTACAATTATGTTTTTGTAATAAATCCATGATCCGATCATCGTTAGAACTGTCAGCGCATACAATCTCATAGTCATGGAAATTCTGCATTGTTATCGAATCCAAAACACTTTCCAAAGATTTTTCACCCCTTGAAATTAACTCGATTGAAATCATGTTGAGGGTTTATCGCTAAGGGATTATTAAATTTAAATGACTCGAAACTAAGAAAGCAAAAGAATCAGATACTTATTCTAGGCAATCAAAATAAAATGCCTTCAAATTACATTTGCTATGCTTACTTATTGTTTATTTCAGATGAGTGTTACATATTTTTTTCTAATTTATTCTCTCAAAAAATCAAAGCTCCCCGAAACCTTTTTTTCGTCGTCTTTCTCTCAAACTAAGAGCATCATTAATAGCTTTAATACAATCTTCTATTGCAGACTCCACGAGTATAGCAACATCTCCAATTCCTTCAATAATATGGGGAATTTTTGTTGCTATTTCAAGAAACAAATTGTCGTGTTCTCACTTGGTGGGCAAGAAAACATTCTATTAATATTGGTATAGGGAAGTAGGTAAAGTGAAGTGTGGTTAGTCTATACTGCATCCCATAATTTCAAGGAAAATATCTATAACATCCCTATGCTCCCACGACATCACCTTCATGATAACGTATTCAGAAAATTTTTTTCTTGACCTCAATAGAGAGTAGAAGCATATACTTTTTTAACAACTGAACAATAACATTTCGGATGTTAGGAAAACCTCCAGAAATTTCTATAATTATACCTGTATACAACAGGAGCGAATTTGTGAATGATGCTATAAAATCTATTATCGATTTAAGCAAAGATAACTCGATCGAAATATTGGTTGTAAGTAACATAAACCTATCCTTGGAAATAGGAAATAAATGTATAAGATTAATCAGAACAGAAATTAAAAGTCTGAGCAAAAAGTTAGAGATTGGTATAAGAGAATCATCTGCGAGTACTGTGGCTTTCCTCGAGGATGATGATCTCTGGTGTAACGATAAAATAAATGAGTTGTTATCGGTTTTTAGAAATAACAAACAAGTTGATTTCTATCACAATGAAAGCAAGTTGTTTACGGGTGAGGTTTGTGGCGATCTTATTAATCCCGATAGTGGGTGCATCATAATAAAGAGGGAGGAATTAGATAACGCAAATTCGCTTAAACCCATCAAATTAGCTATAAATAATAATATTGGTTATAATCTAAGTTCAATTGCTATTAGAAAGAGCGCAATATTAGATCATTTCGATATTTTGACTTCACTATCAGTATACGGCGTTGACAGTCTTGTTGCGATAATAACATTGATTTATGGTAAAAACTTATTTATTGATAGAAATATAAGGACGTGTGTAAGAGTCCA
Source organism: Thermoplasmata archaeon (assembly GCA_021833045.1). The sequence continues at coordinate 15,600 of JAKBGP010000018.1, read as the reverse complement.
TAAGAGTAATTCTTACAGGACACTTTTTACAGAAGACGAAAAGTTTATTTCTGAGTTGGGTTTGAGCAAAAAGCTGATTAGACCCAATGGTGAAGGGATTAATTTATACATAGAATTATTTTTCACTTCCACATACATAGTGTTATACTCTAGAAATGATCACATAAAGCGATATAGTTTAATTTTGGCGTTTATCAGTTACATAAAGAAATGTCTAAAACTTAGAATTTTTCCAGCTTTCTATATTCTCGTTACATTTTTATCGAGAATAATATACTTAAAGTTATATTCTCAAATAGTAAAAAAATATCACAGTTAAATTTTAATAATAACCTACTATTCCACTTCACAGATGAATAGAAGTCAGGGGCGAGTAATCTTAGAGCTTATATTAATAGAGGCAGTATTCTTCGCTTTCTGGTATTTTATGTATGGTTCCTTTTTGGTGAATCATGTTTTTCTCTTTGGAGATGTGGGACTTCCTTATTTTAATCAGTCACCGATTATAGATCTTTTCTCATTTTCTCCGAATCTAAGTGATGCACTATTTATCCTTGTCTATAACGTAAATGCTGGATTATTTCCCATGTTTTTTAATTCATATTTGTTCTTTGTTCCTTTCTTGGTACCTCTGGGCATTTACTATCTGACGTACTCCATGGGCTTAAATGGCAACGTGAGAATAATTTCAACTTTGTTCTATTCAATGAATCCACTAATGTTAATGTTTTCAATCAGTGGGCTAGAATATGTTGGCATTTTTTTCTTTTTTCCGTTGATACTTGCATTCCAGATAAAATATTACAAAAACAAGCAACGGGAGGATATTGTAGCATCATTTCTGTTGATGTTTTTAATGTTCATATTTCTTGGTTATGCATATATAAAATTTACTATATTTATATTCATTGGTATGTCGATAATTGATCTGTTCTTCGCAGGAAGACACAACTTATTACACAATATTAAAAATTATTTTTATGGACTGACTATTTTTCTTATACTATCTTTACCGATAATAGATCAAGCGTTTGGTGATTTTGGTGTTTACTCTAGTGCTGCAGTGGTAAATAGTTCTACCTTGGGTAACTTGGTCGGTATTGCTAAATTTGAGTTTGCTAACAGCAATATACTTACCTCCCTTTACGCTCTTCCTTATGTATCAAATCAGTTAACTGCAATAGGCTATGAAAGTTCCTGGTTCGGTCTCCTATATCTATTTATGATTGTTTTCGGAATTATATACGTAATAATATACAAAGGCGAATACAAGAGAGTGAATTATGTGCTCTTTTTAGTCCTGTTATTTCTCATATTGTTCCAGTATGGTGTTTATAACGGAACGTTAATAAACTTGTATTATGATTATTTCTTCCTAGATATTTATAATTATCCTCTTTTCTTTTACATCTCTCAGATTTTGATTTATTCAGTGTTTATTTCAATTGGCCTCACATCTCTATTACAGCACATTAAAAATAAAGATTTTAAAATTAAAAGTAAACATGTGAGCAAGCCATTAGCATACACTATCTCAGCATTTTTCATCGTCTTAATTATGGTATCTTCCCTACCTATTATAAACTATGAACATTACAATAATCCAACAACATGTGCATCAAATAAAGTTCCCGGTTATGTTTTCGAGTTAACTAAAGAAATAAAGCCATATTCTAACTCTAGGGTTCTTATTCTTCCTGATAATGGCACTTCTCTCGGATACATTGATACTGGCGTCAGTTTGTACGATGTTTACGGTCTTCCGTACGGGTATCAGAATTTTCTTTCTCTTTTTCCAAATTCATTGAACTACTCAAAACTCGAGGTAGCATTTCAGCAAAATGACATAAAATCCATTTCTAAAATTCTGGAAACAGAATCTATCAATGCAATTGTTGTGTTGAACCCGCTGTCTAATCAGGCGATATCATTGCAAGGTACTAGTATTAATGGAGGTGGAAAGATCTTCGATGCTTTGCTGAACAAAACTGGGTTGTACCAAAATATAGTTTTTAACAACAATTATGCTATCTATAAATTCAATGTTTCTTCGTCGATAGTTAATATTAATCCAAACTATTTTAAATATTATGGCAATCTAACATATCATGCAGCCATAAATAATTTAACCACTTCTGTGCTATCTTACAATGAATATCCAGTTAATATTACATCAAAAACAATAAACACATCTGGTTACTTTGACTATAAAATCGAAGTAAATAGGTATGCGCTTGTTGATATCAATAGCAATTTTAGCAACTTACTTTTTACTTACAAGAATGGAACTATCATTCCAGCTTGGATAAAAAATATTTATAATGGCACAGCAACCATATATCTCAAACTTGTGGGCGAGATTGATAGAACAATTTACCTTCGAATTTACCCCGTTTCTTCCAACGAGATGCTTACCGGATATCTTGGAGAAGCTCCGCAGTTATCCGGCGAAGGAACAGCAGTTTTGCCAAAATACATAATATATTCGTCTATTGTTGTTGGCGTTTACGGTTATGGTTATGATGGCAGCATATACACATTCAATTTTACTTTTAACACTTCATATTTTTCAAATACTTTGAATCAGAATTTGTCAAATTTAGCATTTTTTACTTACAATGGAAGTCTACTTCAAGCACATCTAGATTCAGTTTCAAACGATCATGCTACAGTAACAATTTCATTTCCTGGCGGAGTTAATTATTTCACACTCGATCGTTCTATAGGAAATTCTTACAATATATTTTACATGGGGTTTGCCAAAAAAAACAGTAATTTGAATGCATTAAATAATTTAATAAGATATAATATGAGTTCACAAAACACCGAAATTGATATTGGATATATCCCTTACGCTGTTAGAGACTTTGGGATTTATAATGAATATGATAATGGAAAAATGGTATTCCCCTACTTTAATAGTTTTATCGGCGGATATACGTATTCTAATGTATGGGTCTTCGGTGTGCCTGTCTCGGGATATGGGCTTTTTAGCGATGGTGTTTATCCCTCCGCATCTTACTATGTTAATAACCTCTATAACCTTACACCAGAACAAACAGCAACTACTTATTCTTATATTTACGGTGGAAATATGTCATCGCCTCTTTACGTATCCAATACTACAGATTCTGCGCTGTTCGGTAATCTACCCACAAATTATGTAATTGGTGGTGGATTAAATCAATCATTACAGCAGCATTCTACGGATATAGGGTTCGGCGTAACCGCAACTAACGCTTCTTTATTTCTTAACTACAATAAAACAGATAAGTATGTGTATAAGACCCTTGAATCTTTATATGTCTCTGGATTTAATAACTATAGCATTTATTATAACACTGGTTTGTCTTTTAGCTTGAATGGAAAGAATGTTGGTCGTTATGGTTACAATATTGGCTCACTGAGAATGGCAATGTCAAACGTGTATGATGGAAAGATGATCTCGTTGTACTCATATGTCTCTAACAATGTGAGCTTTAATTATACTATAGGAAAAGGAATTACATATCAGGCGTATCTGGATAATTCGAAACTTCAGAATCCATCATATACAAATAGCACCGTGACGTTTACTTATTTTGGAATGAACAGTCTGAGTAGTACCGTTAAATGGAAAATAAATAACATCACATTTTATGGTAATCCATTCAACTATATTTTCAGCAGTCCTGGAAATTATTCTCTATCAATAACCTATGAAAATAAAACTTACCGTGAAAATGAAATCATAGCATACCCTCCCGTGAGTCAATCTGAAAAAATAAGCTTGAACTCTACTGGAAATCACGTTATATCAACCAAAAATTCTGGTGGCATATATGAATGGTACGTGAATGGCATTATTATAAATAGAACAGGGAGCACTTTAACATACAACTTCAGATATTATGAAACATACGGGATCAGGGTCTTTGTTTTAACTTCTATGGGTAATTACAGTTATAGTTTTATTGTGAACGTACATCATGTTGATAAAGTTAATTCATTTAATTATTTATATATATTATATAATAGTATCTTGCCACTCGGGATAATGGTTTATATCACAAGCGGTAAATTTAGAATATTTTTGAAGGGAAAAGGAGCTTATGTCATCAGAACAATTCGTGAAAAAATTTATAAGGAAGTATAAATCATGAAAAGATTGTCTTTCAATTATTGTGTCATAATCTGTGTGTATAATCCTTCAACCATATTTTATGATACGATTAATAGACTAGAAGAACTTAATATGGATACATTTGTAGTCTACAGCGGAAATGATATTAATTTACCGATTAAATTAACTCACGTTATAGTAAAAAAGGAGTTTAATTATGGCCTAGGACACAATTTTAACGTAGGCATACAACTAGCTATTTCCAAGGGTTTCAATTTATTTATTCTTCTCACGGACGATGTCAGAATCTTACCTGATTTTTCAATGGATTATATTGTAGATTATTTCAATAAATTCTGCGAGGGAAATGATATATTGCACATCAATTTTGTCAGTGAAAAGTTGATTACAACTAAGTTTGCACTAGATACAGGGATGATCTTTTCATCGCAGATTGTAAGCCGAATCAAATTTAGGGAAGACTTTGTTATGGATCAGCAGGATATCTATTTCTGTTATGAGGTTGGCAAAATAGGAGGTACTATAAAATCTATTGACAGAAAGATGCTTGATGTGCTACCAGTAGGCAGAATGATGAGTGGAAAGATGCATTATTTGCCGTCTTTTAGGGTATACTTACTTACTCGAAACACCTTGAGAATATTTATGGAATCAAAGGAAATTCATTTTCTCTTAAACTTCATAAAGTTTAGCGGTGGTTACTTATTGAAAGGGGTAATTGGTCACGAAAAACAAATGTTTTATGCTTATATCTCTGGTATTATAGATGCATTTAAAGGAAAAATGGGAATTAGTACTAGTCTTCAAAAACTGTCTGGCAACAGGTTTTGCCAATTAACGCCTGATTTAAAATGAAAATTTTATGGCTTGCGCACAGGGACCCACTAAATCCAAAAGCAGGAGGGGCTGAAAAAATTATTTTAGAAGTGGGAATGAGATTGGTAAGTAATGGACATGAAGTCACAATATTTTCGGGTGGATGGAAAAACTGCAAGAAATATGAGCGTATCAATGGTTTGAGTATTTATAGGTTTGGATTCCGTGCAGGACCTCATATTATATTGCCGATATTCCTTTCAAAAAGACATTTCGAACTTATAATCGCCGATTTAGGTCATGCAGTGCCCTGGGTAGCCCCAGTTATCTTAAGAAAAAAAACCATCGTCTCATTTTTGCATCTTCATGCCAGGTCCCTGCCGGGTCAGGTCAATTTTGCCTTAGCAAAATTAATTACCGTGGTTGAAAAATTATATTTCATAATTTATAAGAATCAGGACTTTGTTACAATATCCAATACATCAATGCAGGATCTGATTGGATTAGGCATTAACCCAAACCATGTGAAATTGATACACCCTGGTGTGAACAGTGATCTGTTTCACCCGTGCAAGAAAACAGAACAACCGTCGATTGTCTATTACGGAGGGATGAGATCCTATAAGAGACCAGAAGAAGCCATTTATCTTTTAAATGGACTATTAGGGAAAATTGAAGATGTTCATCTAACTATGGTGGGTACAGGTATAGAAATGCCCAAATTGAAATTGTTAGTTAATAATTTAAATCTTACATCATATGTAACATTTAAAGGAAGGTTGTCAGATGTAGAACTTTCTAAAATAGTTTCCGAAGCCTGGCTTAATGTTCACTCATCCATAACAGAAGGTTGGGGTATTTCCATAATAGAGGCAGCTGCGGCAGGAACTCCAACAGTTGCATATAACGTTCCAGGTGTTTCGGAAAGCATAGAGAAGGGTAAGAATGGATTAACTGTTCCAGATGGGGATCGTAATGCGCTAAGGGAGGCTGCTCTTACGATTCTCTCTGACCATGATTCATGGTCTCTGAAATCGATTGATGTGGCACGGAAGTATTCATGGGAAATTACGGCCAAATTATGGCAGAACGTTATTCTTAAAATGACAGAGGAGTCGAAGTAAACAATGATATGGCAAAAGATATATTTAATCCTTAACTCACCCTTTTTTACGTAATAGGTCAAGGTCAATATTCATGTCAGATACCAGATCCCTTGTTTTTTTAGGTATTTCACTGAGAATCTCCCCTTTCTCCATCCTGTACATCTTTATCCTGGATAGTATGAGCAACACATCCCTGACACTGTATTTCCCGTTGATCATGTTCAGGATCTGGAAATGCAGATACAGGGACAGGAGGTTCAGGAACATGTACGTGAAAAGCATGTGGTCATCCCTCATGTATGATTTATCAACCTCAAGATCGTTCTTATACACATTGAATGCATATTCAACGTATTCACGCTGCTTGTAGAGCCTGTATATTTTCTCCGGATCTTCATTCAGGTCAGACAACAGATACAGCTTCCCGAAATTGATCTCGTTTTCATCGAACTGTTTCCTGCTCCTCTTATTCTCCTCAATCCTTATGAGGTAATCCTTCTCCTCCTCTGATCTGAGGACAGGATCTTCAAATATATACACATCATTCTCCCGTTTCCAGTACTTGATGGGTTTTCCGTCATACCTGAAAACACTGGTGAAGTGGTCAGGATCAGGTATGAGCGATGAATTTCTTCTGAGTGGTATGATATAGCTGAGATGCCTGCTCTTCAGATTCTTTATGTTGTCGGAGGAGAAGAATCCCTTGTCAGCTATGATCACGCACTTTTCCACCCCGGCCATGTCCATGGTCTTTGACATGGCAGAAACATCCCTGATGGATCCTGGGAGTATCCTCACGAAGGTGGGCATCAGCCTTGTGGATGAAAACAGCATCATGACATTGATCTGCGGCATGTGCGTTCCCTTCGAATTATGCCCCATCTCAAGGAATGACATGTTTTCTGATCTGGAGAATATGGCTGTGGAATCCATGAGGACATATTCACCCTTTTCGGTGAGTTTCCTCATGACACGGATGCTCTGATCCTCCGGGAGGGATGAGAGCATCCTTGATATGGAATCGGGAGACATGCTCTCGTCCATGATTCTGGACATGTATGTCTTCTCGTACAGGTAATGCACGGATTTCATGGGAAGTGGCTGTATGTTCCTCAGAATAACGTAAGATATGATGCGTTCCCACATGGTTGGATATATCTCCCTGAGAACGGGAATAATTGTCTTCTCTGCGATGCCATGGAGAAGTGCAATGTTTCCATATTCATAATCGGATCTCACCAGGCCCATGGATCTGGATTTGACAATCCCGTCATGCGTTACAACGCCAAGATACTTCCCTGTGATCTTGTCGGCCCTCTTCTTCTCCCTGTTCCATCTGCTTGTCATTTCATACGCATAGTAATTATCTCCTGAAACGCGAATCTCAACGCCCTTGGTCTTGTACTTTCTAACCCAGTCCGGGAGCGTAGTCATATTACATAGGATGCGTAATATGTATAAAGATCTTTCGGAATAAGACTGAGACACAATGAAATAGGCATTCAATAGAGAATGAATTTGGAGTATGCGTGCACTCTATTACGTATAAATCAAGGAGTTAAGGATTAATATTACTAATTCAATATCTCAGTGCATGAAATCTATTATCACAGGTATCTCTGGCCAAGATGGTTTTTTTCTTTCTAAATTATTATTTGAAAAAAATTATGAGATTATTGGGATAGTGAGAAGAAATAGCTCAATGACTACAGGCACAATTGAAAAACTTCCACACGAAATTAAGGAGAAAATCAGAATAGAATATGGCGATTTAACAGATGCTGGTTTCTTTGCACGATTACTGGAAAGGGAAAAACCGGATGAGTTATATCATCTTGCTGCTCAAAGTTTTGTTGGATATAGTTTTCAAAATCCTGCATCAACCTATGACGTTAACATATCTGGCACTCTGAATGTGGTAAATGCAGTTAAAGAATATTCTCCAAATACAAAACTTTACTTTGCTGCAACTTCTGAAATGTTTGGTCAACCTGAGTCAACACCTCAAAATGAGGAGACTTCGTTTAAGCCAAGAAGCCCATATGCAGTATCCAAATTGGCTGGATTTTGGACCATGAAAACATACAGGGAGGCATATGGAATGTTCATCTCAAACGGAATACTCTTTAACCATGAAAGTGAGGTTAGGGGGCCAGAATTTGTAACAAGAAAAATTAGTATGGCAGTTTCAAGAATTAAGAATGGAAAGCAGCTGGTGCTTGAACTTGGAAATCTAAATGCAAGGAAGGATTGGGGATATGCCAAGGATTATGTGTATGGCATGTGGCAGATGCTTAACAATGGAACTGGAGATGATTACGTTCTAGGAACAGGAGAGTTGCATACAGTAAGAGAATTCGTGGAAATTGCATTTCAAGAGGTGGGAATAAAAATTCACTGGGAAGGAGAAAATGAAAATGAGATTGGTTTATCAGACGATGGAAAAATTCTTGTAAAGGTGAATAAAGCATTTTTCAGGCCACTTGAATCAGACAACTATCTTGCAGACGCTTCTAAAGCAAAAAACAAATTAAAATGGAAATCAACAACTTCCTTCAAAGAACTTATTAAATTAATGGTGAAAAGTGATCTGGAACAGTCAATGGAAACAGGAAAATGAAATATCGACAATGAAAAAACATAATTGAATTCTGAACTGCAAAATAAAAAATCGATAATCTCTTTGTTATATTTCAGTATTTCATAAAAGTATCAAATAATCGTTGAATTTTTTATTTTCCCTATAGTGGAACCGAAATCATGAATCACTTCCATGGTATAAAATTCTATGTGCTTGTACAGCATCCGCGGATTAAAGAAGAAAGCTGTCACAAGCACTCTTGACGAGTATACAGGTGATTTTTGCTCATTTACCTGTAAAGATTCCGAACCTTGATGTGGACATGTCCATTAAGGATGATCATATCATACTCTATTACTCGTATTCCGTATGCCCCAACTGTTCTTCAAGGAAAGTTTCAAAGAACGGTACACACATAAGGAAAATAGCAGGAAACAACATAATTATCCAGAAATATGTGTGAAAAGAATGTTCATATTCCTTAGAAACCCGGCCTCCCGAATGCACAAAAATCAACCGGCGATTACACGTACGGAAAACACATTCCTGAGGATGTGAAGGTGAAGAGCGTGAAAGCAAGAGTAAAATCCTCAGTGAGGAAGTCCTCAGAGATGTGCATGATCTTCCTTGTAATGCATAGTTCACATGAAACAATAAGGAATGCAGTTCTGGATATCCATCATGATCAGAAGATGCCTTCATCAGAACACTTCTCCTATGAAGAGCAGTATATGCTCATTGATAGGTTCAAGGAGGTACAGGTTCCTCCTAAAGGATCAGTATAATGGTGCGTTTTACGAATCCGTTCTTGGTAATCTTGATGATGAATCAATTTTATCATTCTTCATGGTTGCATTCACAAGATTCCATATACCGGATATGGTAAGGATCATCACAGACGGATACCATTACAGGGAAGCATTCGTTGAAGTATCAAGTCTATGAGATTCAGCATGAAGAGGTAGAGGTGCCTCTTCCACATCCTCAAGGATCTTTCCAAGAAGATACATGACGCATCCATGAACATAGAAATGGAGGATGCGAAACGCCTGATCACACACATATTCTTCTTGACCGTTGAAAACCAGGAGAAACTCGGGAATAATTCCGAACAAGTATTAAGTATAACAGAGGGAATATCGGAGAAGGATGTAACATTACGCATCCTTCATCTGATCTGGGATCTATATTTCGGAAACAGTGTGACAGAAAGTTTCCTCAAGACACTGGAAAGGAACAGGAAACCCATATTCAGGTATCTGGATGATCCCATGATCCATAAAACATGTAACTTTGCGAAGCATCATTTCTTCCATTAGATCAGAAGTGCTGAAGAACAGGTTCAAGACAGATGAGAGCCTTCTGAAAACAACGTACTGGTACCAAAGGTTATTGACGAAATTTTGACCCCCTTGCAACAAAATAAAATGTATTAAGAGGAAGGAAATAAGGTAAAGATACGATGCAACCTGATATAAAAAATCGTAAAATTTTGGTAACTGGTGGGGCCGGTTTTATAGGTACGAATCTCGTGAGGAGACTTGCTACGAACAATGAAGTAATTGTAATTGACAATATGCATACAGGAACGGAGAATAATATCAACGATCTGGTTGATTCAGGGAAAGTAGAATTATTTCAAGAAGATGTGAAAAATATCAACGGATTGGGGAGGAAAGTGGACATGATATTTCACCTGGGATTCTATTCAGCATCACCTATGTACAAGAATGATCCAATGCTTGTATCTGAAGTTGTTGCCGGGATGACCGCCCTCCTTGAATATTGCAAGAATAACAATACAAACATGGTTTTTTCCTCTACATCATCTATCTACAACGGAGTAGAACCGCCGCACAGGGAAGATATTATACCTGGAGTTACAGACTTTTACACAGAGGCGAGAATTTATTCTGAAAGAATGGCAGAATTATACAACCGACTCTTTGGTATTAATGTTTCAGCCATGCGATTCTTTTCAGTTTATGGAAAATATGAGAAAGCAAAAGGAGAGTATGCGAATTTAGTAACCCAATTCCTCTGGAATATCCGGGATGGAAAGAAACCAATCATTTACGGAAATGGGGAACAGAGGAGAGATTTCGTATACGTTGAGGATTTAATCGACTCTCTCCTATTAGCATCGCAGGTTAAGGGTTTTGATGTATTCAACGTAGGCTACGGAAAGAACTATAGCCTCAATGAAATGCTCAGCATGCTCAATATGCATCTTGGAACCAATGTGGAACCTGAATATATAAAAATGCCAGTGAAGAATTATGTGATGGAAACACTTGCGGACACATCCAAAGCAGAAAAAGTGCTTGGATTCAGGGCAAGGACAACTCTTGAAGAGGGAATCAGAATTATATCAGAGTTTTACTCATGACTAAAAGAATGATTATGTCCCGAACTCCCCTAAGGATTACATTCACGGGGGGTGGTACAGATATACCACAATACTTCATGAACTACGGGAACGGTGCAGTGGTCAATGCAACAATCAATAAATATATTTACATAACTATCAACGAGAAATTTGATAACAGGATCAGAGTGAGCTACTCAAGGACAGAAATCGTGGATAGTGTAAATAAAATAAAACATCCAGTTGTCAGGGAAACTCTGAAATATCTTGATATTATTGAAAAGATTGAGATAGTCTCCATGTCAGATATACCTTCAAACGGAACTGGACTGGGATCAAGCAGTACCTTCACAGTGGGACTTCTTAATGCACTTCATGCATACAAAGGTGAACACGCTTCCTCGTCACAACTTGCAAAGGAAGCTATTGATATTGAACGTAACATTCTCAAGGAAGAGGGAGGCATGCAGGATCAATATGCTGCTGCATTCGGAGGGATGAACCTCATAGAGTTTCGCAAGAGGGGTGATGTCAATGTAACGCCAATCATCACGCCAGATGGTACCATGGATCAACTGCAGACACATTTGCTTTTGCTATATACGAATCTGGAAAGGAGATCAAATCAAATTCATATGGATCAAAAGACTGGGATTTCCTCATTACATGAAAGTTATGCAAAAATGTCAGAGCTCTCTTACAAACTCAAGGAAGAAATGAATAGAGGGAATTACAATGATGTGGGCAAATTGCTCAATGAAAACTGGATTGAAAAAAGGAAACTTTCTAGCAAGATCTCCCAAGGTGGAATTGATGCATTATATGAGAAAGCAATGGAAACAGGTGCTACGGGTGGCAAGTTGATAGGTTCTGGTGGTGGGGGTTTTCTCTTGTTCTTTGCAGATCCAAAATACCACAGGTCCATTTCGGAAAGCCTTGGCCTGTCCCCGACTCCGTTCAGAATTGTTAATCGGGGTTCAAGCATCATATTTGTGGGAGATTAGTTAATAAGAATAATCCCTAATAATCAAAGAGAATCCTCTACGATCTTTGAGATTATGTGCCCAATTGCAATGGTTGATTCCTGTATGTAGGAAGTTCTACTACTTGGAATCATTATGAGCCTATTCTTAGGAATTAGTTCCCTCAACTTTCCACCTTCCTTTCCGGTAATTCCAAAAACCTCACATCCTTTATTGACTGCTACTTCAATTCCCCTCAACACATTTTTGGAATTTCCGCTGGTACTCAATGCGATAATAACATCACCTTTTTCTGCAAAGGCTATAATCTGCCTTGAATATACATCATCAAAACCATAATCATTTCCTATGGCAGTTAAAGATGAAGTATTTCCATGAAGAACCATGGCAGGGAGTGGTCTTCTCTCTTTCTCAAATCTTCCAACAAATTCAGCAGCAATATGCTGTGCGTCTGCGGCACTTCCTCCGTTGCCGAAAAGTATGATCTTGCTCCCAATCTTGAAACATTTTAGAATTTCAGCCCCTAGATTCAGTATTTTATCCACATCAAGGGAAATTCTGATCTTTGAACCCTCTTCAAGATATGCTTTCACATCTTCTAAATTCATATGTTTACACACTCTTCCTTTGCAATAGGTTTCTTATATATAAAAGGTGGATATGAGGTTGGTTGGGTATTGATTTATGAAGGATTAGTTCATCATGGCACTGTTAAAATGAGAAAAGCACTTTTTATAGACAGAGATGGAACCATAAATAAAGACTGCCCTTATTGCCATGACATCAGTCAATTGGTGATATATCCAGATATCATAGATATCATGAAGGAATATCAAAAGAATGGATATATCATTGTGATAATTACAAATCAGTCTGGAATAGGAAGGGGATATTTCACGCTTTTTCAGTTTCAAAAATTTCATAATGAGCTCCTGAGAAGGCTTGAAGAAAAGGAGATATATGTGACAGGAACTTATTTTTGTCCTCATAGGCCGGAAGAGAAATGTAATTGTAGGAAACCTGGGTTGGAACTGATCTTCCAGGCAGCAAGGGAACTTAAGATAAATATCAAGAAATCTGTAATCATAGGTGACAGGGACGACATAGAAGGGGAGATGGGACGATCCTTGGGAATAGAGTATAAAATATTAAAAAGGTAAACGCACAACATCTATTGAATGGCTATTTTACTACATCTCTATTATATTACAAAAGATCTTTATACATATTGCACACACTCTGTAAAATGCTTGAACTGTCTGACTGGTTCAGGAAATACAAAATAAAAGTTGTCGAGATACGGTGACAGATATTATGCATATGAGATGACAAGCAGATGGAACAGGGAGAAGAAGAGGGCGGACAATGTGATGAAGGAATGTCTGGGCGTTTTAACATATGATGGGATTGTTAAACCCCGGTTTTTGGGTTATGAGAGATCCTATAATGAATATGGCAATATTCCACTGTTGTCTGGCATAAGTAGAGAAGACAACAATTCTTGTTCTCAGGGAGATCTATCCAACTATGTGGGAATATATCATTTCCTTTGTCATGGTGAGGGACATTGCGGCATACTAATCCCGAACTCATCGTGGATTACTGTGAGATGAGGCAAAACAATTTTGTCTCAAAATCAAACGCTCACAAATATTCAAAAATCTTATATAACCATAAGTCGCGTATTTCTATGAAGTTCAAGATTTTACTTGAATATCTTGAATGTGCAAGTCTTATTCCAATTAATATTATGAGCATAGCAATTGAGGTTTTAACAGGGGAAAATTTACTTCCATCTATATCTCTCCAAACGATTGGAATTTCTGTTACATTGTAACCTGCTTTTTGGGCATGATATAGAAAAGCAGTATCAATGGATAGGTTACTAATTGTGATGCTCTTAAGAACCTTGTTTACTACTTCTCTTTTGTATACTTTAAGTCCGCATTGTGTATCTTTTATATTAACCCTTAGAAACAGTATTGTGAAATAATGATATAGTCTTCCGAGAATCACTCTTGATATAGGCTGTCTAATTAAAACTTTAGAATCCCTCATCCATCTTGAGCCCACTGCAACTTTTTCTCCATTTATTACCGTTTCAAAAACTTTCTGTATACTTTCCCACGGAATTGCCCCATCTGCATCTACATAGCCTAAAATTTCTCCAGTAGCAGCCTTGAATCCCTTTATAATCCCTCCTCCTTTTCCAAGCCTCTTGCTAAAGGAAAGAACCCTGAACCTGTCATCTATTTTTTTTGCTATTTCAGCAGTTTTATCTGTACCATCACAAACGATGATAACTTCCCAATTCGAGGGAATCTTTGTTTTCAAATCTTCAAGAAAAGGTTTTATTCTTTTCTCTTCATTATATGCGGGTATAATCAATGAACACAAGTATGACTGTCTTTGCGCTTCCCTGTTTTCCTGCTGAATCAATGGACTCACTTGAGAGTATGATGCATCCATCTGTATCATTTCAGGGCTAATCGACAACTGAGATCACTGAACCTTTTATAGTGTCAGGTTAAATCATGTATTAAATCTTATGTTTATGATTTGATTTAAATGCCCATTATAATTGTTACTTTACAATAGAAAATAGTAAATAAAATTATAAATTTAGCACATTTTTATACCTTAAAATTAATGATATATGTGGGGATGAACTCCTATGCTTAATGGGAAATCGTTTTCCGGTAAAGGCATTATTATCACAGGCGGCGGATCAGGACTGGGCCTTCAGATGGCCAACACTCTGGGTTCATATGGAGCAGTCATTCATATAATTAGCAGGGATCAGGAAAAACTGAATAAAGCAAGAAACTCACTTAAAGAAAAGGGGATTGACTGCTTCACTTATTCATCAGACATAAGAGATTTTGATAAGATTAAAGAGATTGTAAACAAAATGATGAATGAGCATGAAATTTCAGGCCTCATAAACAATGCCGCAGGCAATTTTATCTCAAGAACTGAAGATCTCTCTATGAACGGGTTTTTAGCAGTTTTAAACATCGTTTTAACAGGATCCATTAACATCACTCTTGAAGTTGGAAAGAGATGGATAAAGGATGGTAAAAGGGGAAATATACTGAGCATTCTCGCAACCTATGTTGACACAGGGTCACCCTATGTTGTTCCTTCCGCAACTGCAAAATCCGGTCTCCAGGCATTCACAAGAAGCATCGCAGCAGAATGGGGCCCCAAGGGAATCAGGGCAAATGGAATAGCTCCTGGCCCCTTCAAGACTGACGGTGCATGGAAGAATCTCATCCCTGGAGATGAAGCTGAAAATTTAATGGTAAACAGGAATCCCATGAGAAGGCTTGGGAAGAAAGAAGAGATAGGGGAGCTGGCAGCATACCTCATGAGCGATGCTGCAGAATACATAAATGGTGAAACAATAAGAATAGATGGTGGAGAGTACATCAACAGTGCTGCTCAGTTCAGCATGCTATCCATGCTTCCGGACTCCATGTGGGAAGAAATGAAAGAAAGGAGAAACAAAAAATGATGTCAATATTCATTAACGGATGGGAAACCAACCTGAAATTCTCTGCAGCTCACTTCATACCATATCACAGCAAGTGCAGAAGGCTGCATGGCCATGATTACGCCAT
>JAKBGP010000253.1 GCA_021833045.1 Thermoplasmata archaeon | reverse complement strand
TAGCATTTGTAATTATAATCAAATCTCTAATATACCAGTTGAAAAACTTCTGGATTCGGCATTCAAATCAATCGCTGAAGAATTATTTATTTTTAAAGATCATTTATAGTTTTTGAAACTGATCCAATGTACTATAACTGACCATTTATCAGTATAAAGTGCCTATATCCTTATGATTTCTACCTATGAGTCTTCCATCTCTGAATCTTTTCCGGTTAAATATTTCCCAGTCAAACATGCAATCTCTGGATTTCTTTCCCTGAATCATATCTGACACAATGTTTCCAATGGCAGGGGATAGTTTGAATCCATGTCCGCTTAAACCAGCACAAACGTAAACATCACCTAACCCAAGATGAAACAACTCGTCAATAATGGGTTCTCCATCTGGCGTCATGTCGTATCTTCCACTCACAGTTGATATATATTCTGCGTTTTCCATATACGGCAATCTCCTGGATATATTTCCCAGATATTTTTCCATGAACTCTTCGCTCGCTTCGTCAAATATCTCTTCTTCGCTGTCAGTCTGAATCTTATCAAGTTCTGGGTCAAGGCTTCCAACTGCAGTTATAGTGTCTCCTTCCATCTTGTAATAGGAAAGCTGGGCCATATCCCAGAGAACTGGTTTTGGACCTGCATATAAATGAGGTCTTCTCAAATAAATCACATTATGCCTTGATGCATTAATTGGTAATAGATCACTTTCATCTACACCTGAATCTCTGAGTAATTTATTGGTCCAGATATTCGTTGCCATAACTACACGATCATATACTCTTTCCGTTCCGTCTGAAAAATAAACTCTTGTACCACTCTCATCTTTTTTAATCTTCTTCGCTTTTTTATTGATATTAATTGTGGCACCGAGTTCCCCTGCTCTGGAAGCGAATGAATTTGATGTTGCGACAGGATCAGCGTAACCGCTTTCGGGTTCAAAGGTAATGTAATCAAAATTTTCCATATTTATTGGATCATAAAATGATTTAAGTCTATCACTCCCAATCTCTCCAATTTCAACTCCAATTCTTTTTAGCATTTCCACATTCATTTTCTCAGACTGTATATCTGCTTCTGGAAATGCATATACCATCCCTGTTTTGGTATATCCTGAATAACCAATCTCAGAGAAATTACTAAGTACCTCGTGGGAGAATTTTGCCATCCTGGCCACAGTTTCATTACTATAATGACTTCTTACTAGGCCACTGGATTTACCTGTGTTACCGCTTGCAACGCCGTTCATATCTACAAGGTTTACCTTCATTCCACTCCTGATCATTGAGTAGGCAATGCTGGTGCCAGTACTTCCAGCTCCAATGATTACTGTTTCTCCTGAACTAATAGACACACATTCATATCTCAAACAATTTTAATATTCTTTTGCGTCTTTAATTAGATTCAGACCTGAGATTGTCACCTTTATGTTCCAGTATTCTTTTTTCCATATTATCTGGATACCATATTGCCAGATACTCATAGATTACAGTTTCAACTGGTTTTATATTCAGTTTTTTTATCTCTTTCTTTGTAAAAGAAAATATTTTTGAGATATCTTCCTCTGGAATTCGGCTGAACATTTTAACAAACCTTGATGAATATCTCATCCTTTCTACAAAATTCTCAGGATTAGTCTTTCTTGTATATTCTCTTACCTTTATTTTTTCATCAGGTGGAAACCTCCTGATCAGTTCTCCCTCTGTTCGGTTGTGAATTCTCTCTCTCCCGGTTCTATACTATACCCATATCTACTGGCAACTTCCCTAGCAACATTAAACAATTCACCTCTCCTGTTGGGTAATTTACCTTCTATCTGTTTTCTTTCCCTGATAAATGTGAGGATATACTTTCTGGAAACTCTGGAAGCTTCCGTGAATACTCTATCGAGATCGTTAACTAAATGGAAAACGTGTACTGTTATCACAGCATCAAAAGATTTATCCAGAAACGGCAGATTTGATGCATTGCCTATTACCAAATGATTCAATCCCTTCTCACTGGCTTTTTGAAGCATCTTTTTTGATATATCAACCCCTGTTATATCAAGGCCATGATCCTGCAGTGGTTTCATTATTCTGCCTGTTCCAGCCCCAATCTCAAGGATATTCTGGCAATCCTTTAGTGCATTCAATAGAACATTAAGTTCTATTTCGTCAAGGTTTCCCCGGGTTTTATCATAATTTTCAGCTATGTAATCAAACACAGGTTCCTGATCTTCCATCTTATCACATGTTAAATGAAGAACTTATAGGTATTCTTTTCACCTCTTTCTAATTGCAAGGTATACTGATCCAACAATCATAGCTGCCACTATTGCCCCTATAATTCCATAGACTTCGAGGTAAAAATACACATTCAGAGTTGGAATTTTGGTTAATTTCACTTCAAAATTCCTGGACTTTCCGGGTCTCAGCGAAAAATCACTATGGAAAGAATTGTAGCCATTGGCCCTAACAAAAAGCTGGAAATATCCAGCCTCCTCGCTCACATTGAATGCACCATTTACTGATTTTATGACCTTCCCATTAATTGTTAAGATTGCATTGGGTGGCAGTAAATTACCTGATATATATGCAAAATGAAAATAACTTATTTCCTCTGTCAGATTTTTTCCATTAATTTTAACGGACATATTCCCTATAACATTGTAGTAATACTGTAAATTCGGTAAGTTAAATCTATATGTTCCATTAGGAAGACTGAAAATAATATGAGAAGTAGTAGATGCAATTGTTTTATATCCATCATCTGTAACTTCCCATTTCGTTCCAGTTGACAGACCATTCTGTATGAAAGATATATTAAATGTTACGAGGTAGAAACCTATGGTAACATTTTTTGGATTTCCATTAACTGTTATGCTGTTCTCATGGTAATACGGAGCGTAAATCTTATTTGAACTGGCCACACCATATTTAAGTGTTCCATTTGGCATCCTTATTATGAAACTATTTCCAGATATTCCACCTGATGGCCTGAGACCTGAAACATTTACATACCATGGAAGTCCAGAGGGCAAACCTGTTTCTTTATATGTAACTATATACGAGAATTCAAAGGATAGATTGGTGATTTCCGGCCCTCCTTCCACAATCAATTTGCTTTCATAGGGAAAAAGAATGTAGTTAACGTTATTACTGTAACCGGAGTAGATATATGTTCCATTTGGCAGATTCATTAAATATTCTCCGGTACTGAGCGGTCCAAATGTTTTTTTACTTAGGTTAAGGAACCACTCTGAAATAGATGGTAAACCAGTTTGTCTGAAAGTTATTTTATAATAGTGCTGAACATTGTATACATACACTGAGGAAGTCAACGGGTTAACTGCATATATATACTGATTTTTCTGTTCAAAAGCAGTAATTCCAGGAAACAGGCCACTAGAATCCGGTACGATGTAAGAAGCACTCCCAGTTAGACTTAGATTGACTGGGTTCAGAATCCATACTCTACCTGTGGTTCCGGATGTATCTATGTAATCAAGTCCATTTAAGGGGTCAAAGGTTGCATGAATTGCCGATCCAGATAAATAGGGACCAATCTTGAAAGAATTATCAGTCATGTTAAAGGAAATCAGCTGATA
>JAKBGP010000252.1 GCA_021833045.1 Thermoplasmata archaeon | reverse complement strand
TCCTTTGCATGTAATATTACGGAATTAAGGAAGTGATAAGCAATAGCCGACTCCTAATTCTTGCCGGGATTGCGTATTTTTTGTTCAATCTTGCCTTTACACAAATGACATCCACAAATCCCAACCCATATTATGATAATTCCTCGAATTCTCCTATAGGCGTCCTGACTGGTCTATTTCTTTATGATTGCTTGGGGAATGTATTATCGTTCGTTACAAGCATAGTACTTTTCGCTATAAGTTCTGACAGATACACCAAACTCACAATTCGTACAAGAGCTTCATTTTCAATAGCTGCGTTGTTCGTCATTGGTTTTCTGGCCTATATATATTGGGTTACCAGGTATCCTACACTCAGCACCTATGGGCAATCCGGGGCGATGTTTGCTTTAAACGGAATAGTACTGATATTCTGTGTATTCAACATCGAACCACTTTTTGAAGACTTAAAAAATGGGATCAGCAACTTAAAAGGCAAGTCAAAGAGAAATTTCTTTGCCTCCTCTATGAGTTTGGTTATGGCACTATTCATCCTATACTATGTGGTGTTCCTAAAGCCAGCTTTCTTAAACGAGGCCCCGGGAGTGGCTTTCCCTGTCCATGCCTTTTCGTTTTTACTTGGCGTTGTTATAATCGTATTCTTTGATTTGTATTTGACTGCATGGCAATGGAAAGAAGTGGATGTGAAATCCCTTATCACAAATTAAAATAGTACCCTATCAATAACTTTAATGAGGAAGTTGGTTTTATGACTTTATTTGAAGAAATTGCGAAAGGCATCATAGAGTCCAGAATGGAAATACTTGGCACTAAAAGAGAGGACGAAGGAAATCATGGGTTTGGTTTAAATTTGATTCCCTGTTCTTTTCCAGGTACATGGGGGTTTGATATTGTCAATGCCTTTTCCACAGTACTTTCAGGTTTAATTTCTACCAGAGTAGAGGAAAGTTTCGTTAACGTATTGAGGACAGATTTGCATACTGGGCCTAAAGAAGCTGAACACAACTTTTTCTTGTCTTCCATTCCAAAAGTATTGTGGATGTCATCAAACGGCATTCCTGTAGTTAATGTGTTTTCTTTCATTGGAGCTTCCACCAGTGGCTATCACGGTTCAGGTCCGCAAGTTCATCAGTTGATCAATGATATTATCAAAAAATATGAAGATGAAGTTGCTTTCAAGATATTACCCATTTCTTTAACCGAGCATGAGAACATAAGAGAGAGTTTTAGAAACAATGGGCCAATTCTGCAAGTAAACTATCCTGATCTATGAATCCATTTTGGTGAACAACTCAAAGTAGAACGTGATGAAAAAATAAAGTCAATGTGGTTGGGCTGTTATATTCAGGAAGAGATTGCCTAGGAAGTGAATCAAGCAGTGATGACAGTAAATAATCAGTTGAAAGTTCTTACGAAAATGGAAAACTTTCCTCAATCGCTAAAATTCTCAGCAGAGTTCAATGCGTTCAACACAAACACTCTGGGATCTGGAATGTGAAACCCTATTATTTGATTATCGATTTAGGTGCATTTAGATGCCATTTAGATTGTTTTCTTTTCTCAACAGGGCGTTAGTGTCCTATTCCGGCATATAACAACTTTGTTTGTGCAGTTGAATTCTTTGTCATTACCAAAATAATTACTAAAGCAAATGCCCCTATTTTTAATGAAATATTAAATAAGTATCCAAGAAAAGAAGGCATTTGAGGATAGCCCATGCCCAGCCAGGCAATCCAGCCAATACTAAAAGCGATAAAAGCAGAAATAGTTACCCTGTCTTTTTTCCACTTTGGAAAGGAGATTGAACCCATAAGCAACCAGCTTAAAAGAATAAGTTCAGAATTTAGGTTATCACTAAACTTACCTGTTAAAAGGAACGAATTTTGCCAAAGAACCTCAAAAAAGGTTACCCATAGGAATGGTACACCTATTGAAAGGGGGATGGAAAGAATTCCATCATATCTGAACCAGTAGAGTGATATTAAAAATGAAAATACAGATAGGAAGTATGTAAGTGGAAATAATGTATTCTGGTGGAACGGTGATAAACTAGCACTAACTGCAAAAAGAAGTATTCCCGTTTCAACGTTTATTATAATGAAGAATGTAGATGTAAGGAATAGGAAACTGAAATATATTCTTCTATTCCTCTTTTCGCTTAAATTCATCAACTCGAGCACCAGCAATATTATTTAACCTAGAATGGAAATTACACACGTGAATACTATGCCTAATACATGTGTGCTTACTTTATGTATTTGTTACATAAAATTTTTCTCAGTGGTTTATTATAACTGTTAAGTCATTATCAGTATCATTTAGCAAGAGACAAAAGAACGTGCGGCTAAAGATAAATCTTTTTCTTTGTAAATTTCCCATAGATGCCGCTGATAACTGCTAAATGAATATGAGATACTTGTATTCCAGTTAACATTTAATACAATGCAATCTCGCATAAACTTATTGCCAGTTAAGGAATAAACATGACAGAAATTAAAATGAAACTTCCAAACAAAAAGCAGGTTTTGACCATACTGATTATCATTATGCTCCTCGGATATGGTATTCTGTTTCTGGCATCTATTTTATAGGTTGGTAATTCCTCACTCAACAAAAATATCTGCGCGTGTGAAGATAGTATTGCTTATGGCATCCAAGAACTTTTTAAAAATCAATCATAATGTGAGTTTTGCTGATATTGTGGTATGTACATAATTTCATTTTTTAAGTGTAAGTATTTTGAATTACCACAAATTGATACAAAAATATAATATGTAACTTAACATGATATCATTACTGAATTAAATCTGCTAAAATAGTGGATCCATATCTGATAACATAAATGGAATCTATGGATCAAATGCACGAGGGGAAGAAATGAATAAAATAATAGAAAAAAGAACTGGTGAGACGGAGGAGTTTCAGCCCAGAAAGATAACCGAGGCAATTTTTAAGGCCATGCTGTCCGTGGGAAAGGGAAATCTTGATGACGCAGAGATACTGACAAACCAGGTTTTGAATATTCTTAATAAAATTCCACGGAAGACCACAGTCGAGGATGTTCAGGATATTGTCATAAATGTCCTGATGAACGAAAATCTTCAGGGTAGAACTTTTGCTGACGTTGCGGAATCATATATTCTGTACAGAGACAACAGGAGAAGGATAAGAGAGGAGAAGAAGAGGATTGAAAACAGCCTTAAAAATAGTGTAAGACATGAGGCTTCTAAAGATTCATCCGGATCCATGGAGACTTTGCAGTTAAACCTGAAAATAATGCCTACAACTGTAACTAATCGTCTTGGACAGAAAGTTCCAATTGATGTGAGTAAGATAAGAGATGTTGTTTCTGAAGCATGCAGGGGTCTTGCAGGGGTTGATCCCCTTGTACTGGAAATGGATTCACAGATCCATTTCTTTGACGGGATATCAACGCGTAAAATACAGGAAACTCTCATCAGGGTTGCCAACGAGAAAACATCTGTAAATCAGCCGAACTGGACAATGGCAGCTGCCCGCCTTCTTCTCCACGATCTTTACGGGGAGGCTTCAAGAAACAGAAACGAAGCCTTTAAGAAATACGGTA
>JAKBGP010000017.1:8109-17630 GCA_021833045.1 Thermoplasmata archaeon | reverse complement strand
GACGAATATTCCAGGTACATTGTGCACCATTCACTGTTGATATCAATGGATGCAGGTTCTGTATCCATGGAAGCGCTGTCTGCAATAGAGAATCTGAGGAAGGATTCCATTGCAGAACCAATAATACCGTCTGATAACGGTTCATCATTCATTGCAATTGAATTCAAGACAGTGCTGAAACAGAACAACCTCACACAGAAACTCATACATCCACACACACCGGAACAGAATGGGATAGTTGAAAGGGCCAACAAGACAATGAGGGAATCTCTAGCAACTGTGATACTTACAGATTATGAGCAGGCCAAACAGGAGATATCCAAACCCTAACATCGCAATTCCATAGGGTATAGATCTATTTTAATTTCAAAACCCTAACATCGCAATTCCATAGGGTATAGATCTATTTTAATTTCAAAACCCTAACATCGCAATTCCATAGGGTATAGATCTATTTTAATTTCAAAAAACATCTTTTTTCCTCTGTTTTTCAAAGTAAATGCTTATCTATGTGTATTCCCTATAGGGAATATGGAAGATTGGGTGAAGAAAATCGTTGCTGAGGAGAAAAAGAAAAGGGGAATACCGTTGGAGCCCAAACTTCTCAATGGAAATTATTACCTCTATCATGCAACAACAAGGTATGACAAAACAACCGGTGATTCAAGGAAAGTTTCGGGATACATCGGCAGGATCACTGAGAACGGCATCATTGAGGCCCATCACAGGAAACGTTCCATTTATGAGTACGGGAATTCACAGCTTGTCTATTCCCTTTCCAATCAACTGACAGAAAAGCTGAGGAGACATTTCCCTGAAACATGGGAATCGATCTACGCCCTATCACTCATCAGGCTCATTGATCCCGTTCCACTGGGAACTGCAAAGGAGAGATGGGAGAAGCTTCACATAAGCACATTCATGAATGCACACCTCTCTCCTAACACAATAACAGACCTGCTTCATCAAACCGGATCAGACATGGCATCACAGTACTCATTCTTCCAGGAACTCATATCAGGATCGAAAAAGCTTGCATTTGACCTGTCATCCATATTCTCCAGATCGGAGAACATTATTCTTCTTTACCTTATTATTTTCCCAGTGTTGATGGCAGAGGAAGTTTCGTCCCCTTTATGATTTGTTTCATCTTCGCTGGATCTGCCTTCAATTTCAACAGCGTCGACTCTGCCTTGCTGTACAGTTCATCATAGTTCATGGGACAGAAATTCGGGAGTTCCTGGTACTTCAGGGCATCCCACACTAATTCGTCCGGATTCAACTCTGGAGAATATGCAGGTATGCGTCTTGTTATGAGCCTGTCGTTGTGAATACCGAGGTATTCCTTCACCTTGTTGCTCCTGTGAATCATGATGTTATCCCAGAACAGGTACAGAAACCCTCCAATCTCTGAAAGAAGTTGATCCAGGAACGTTATGATGTGATCCTCATTCATACTCTCCTTCACGATCATGAAATAGAGATCGCCATCCTCAGTGACTGCAGAGGATATGGATATCTTATCCCTCCTTTCCCTGACCTTCATGACCGGTCGCTTTCCCCTCTGTGACCATGTCTTTCTCACGTTCGGTCGACTCTGCATCCCGGATTCGTCCTGAAAGAGGATTGTTGCATTCTTCTTGCGTGCCTCCTTCACATATTCCGAATAGTCCTTTTCAAGCCACTCCCCGACATAATCGTTATTCTTTTCCATGGCCACCGCAACAGGAATCTGCGCTGAATAGCCAAGGTTCTTCAGTACCCGCCAGATGTGTGTTGTGTTGTAATTTACATTGAATTCCTTCGATATCACCTCAGATATCCTCTTCAGCGTCCACAGATCGGTATCATATCCATATGTTCTCGGTCCACTGTCTATTATTCCCTTCAATTTCTCCTTCTGATCCTTTGTAAGCCTGCTTTTCGATCCCGGCTGTTTCCGGTCACGCCAGTCTTCACTCTTTTCCAGTCTTAATGACCAGTTGTATACTGTCCTGCGATTCACTCCAAGTTTCTTGGATATGACAGATTTCTTCATGCCCTTTTTCAACATTTCAAAACCCTGTTTTCTTTTCCACTCCCGGATTTCTGATTTGTCATTGGAGCCGTGTTTGAGCTTCTTAGCAGTCATAATAACCATATGAAAACAACGTATATGAATATTATTATAGAATGTTAAGCATTATAGGTATCAATCAACCCAAAGAGCAGTAACATGGCACAGGCGGGGCACAATCCGGATCACGTATACCTTCCGCAGATCAACATGGCACTGCTGTTCGACATTGATAGATACATGCCTGTGTTTCTCAAACCGCTTGACGGATCTGTCAGGGATGTAAAGTCACTGAGAAAGGTTCTTCAGGAGGTAGATTTCCATGGAATTCTTGTGCTGGACAGGGGATTTGCATCATACGATCTTGCGGAGATCATGGATTCAGGAATGGATTTTGTCATGCCGCTAAGGAGGAATTCAGGCCTCATAGATTATGGCATGGATCTGACATCCAGCTTCATGTACCGTGACCGTGGAATACTATGCGGGTTCAAGAAGCATGACAATTACCGCATATACATGTACCAGGATCAGCCACTGATGGCAGAGGAATCCAGCACATACATAAAACTCATATCCGAGGGAAAGAGGAAACAGTCACAGTTCCAGGAGGCTTCAAAGCATTTCGGAAAGATATCCATTCTTTCAAACATACGGGATGATCCTGTGGCCATATACATGATTTACAAGCATCGTGAAGAGGTGGAGCAGGCATTCGATGCCACAAAGAATGAGCTGGAAAACGACAAAACGTACCTGAGGGATGATGAATCCGTCAGGGGTTATTTCTTCATATCATTTTTATCCCTGTACCTGTATTACAGCATCTTCACCCTAATAAGGGCTGCTGATCTCACAGGAAAATTCTCTGTAAAAGATGCACTTCTCAGATATTCAAGGGTATACATGATAGATGACGGCAAAAAGGAGATAATGAGCGAGATACCTGCATCGGTTGAGAAACTGGATAAGATGCTGGGAACGAATCTATTCCCTAAATGATTGCGATGTTAGGGTTTAAAAACTATTTATTTTGGCACTTTACAATTTTGTAGGTTCCAAATTACAATTTGCGATATCACTCTTAACCATTAACCTGACTAACTCCCTAAATGTAGTTATCGGGTTCCATCCAAATTTTTCCTTTGCCTTTGAGTAATCTGCCACGTAGTTATCTGACTCAAGGGGTCTAAAAAAATCTTTACCTACTTTAACCACTGTTTTGCCATTCTGATCTATTCCAACCTCATTTACTCCTTTTCCTTTCCACTCAATCTTTGTTCCTATTACAAAGAACGCTTCTTCAGCAAATTCTCTTACCGTGTGAGCTTCTCCTGTTCCTAATACAAAGTCATCGGGATAATCAGTTTGCAGCATTTTCCACATGCCTTCCACGTAATCCTTAGCATACCCCCAGTCCTTAATTGCTTCAAGATTTCCAAGAATTACTGGATCTGTTGAACCATTATTTATTCTTGCTACAGCCTTAGATATCTTCCTTGTTACGAACTCAGGTCCTCTGACTTCTGATTCATGATTAAAGAGAATACCATTGCTCATGTAAAGCTTATAGGCATCTCTATATGTCCTAACAGTCCATAGTCCTGCGAGTTTTGATACTGCATAAGGGCTTCTTGGCATAAACGGTGTCATTTCATTCTGTGGTGTCACCTTTGGTTGTCCGAAAAGTTCTGATGTGCTTGCAAAATATAATCTTGTATTGGGTGATGAATCCTTAACTGCATTACACACATTAAGCGTGCCACCTATGTTTGCATCATATGTGGATAGTGCGTTTTGAAAGCTATACCCGACAAAACTCTGCGCCGCCATATGATAGAGTTCATCTGGTTTTTCTCTTTCAAGAAGTGTTGCAAGAAAATGGCCGTCAGTAATATCACCATAATGGATAACAATCTGTTTTTTGATGGATTCAGGAAGAAGATCAACAGTACCCTGAGTCATTGAACTATTCCTTCTCAGGACACCATGTACCTCATAGCCCTTAGATATTAATAGCTGAGAAAGAAAATATCCATCTTGACCAGAAATTCCGGTTACTACTGCTTTCATAACCTCTAATTTAATTAATTATTATAAATCTTTTCAAAGTTAGTAAGTGGTCAGTCTTGTGTGCATGCTGATCGTATTTTATCAGTCCTGGTAACAGAAAGAACCATATATTGCTAATATATTATATTAGTAGCATGATTCAGCTTCTTGCAGAGACACCCGGGGATCAGGAGATGATCGAGAAATTCCAGAGGGCATATGAGAATCTCAGGAAAATTGTGGATCGACTGCAGGATGAGAACAGGAATCTTAAGAAGGAGCTGGATGAATACAAGAAGAGGCACCCCTCCAACGTTGGTGTGAAGAACAGCAAACCCTATGCCATCATGGAAGAAGTTGCAACACATGATGCTGTTCCACCAAAGAAGATATACCTCCGGTGATTCCCTCCGTGATCCAGTACAGGATAGAGAGGATGTACTGCATCCATTGCAGGAGGATCATGGAACCCGGCATAGCAGATGCATTCTCCGAGGTTCTCCATAAGGGTCATGCTCATAGCGTCATATTTCAAGATCTCCATGAGATCGAGCCCGGAGAGTGTATCCATGACCATGAATAAGATTTTTGGCCTCAGGATATCTGAGGGTGAGATACAGGGCATGCTCTACAGGCTTTCCGATTCCCTGGGAAAGGAATATGAAACTCTCCTTGACCAGATCAGGAAAGCACCCTCCAAGCACATGGACACAACATCCTGGAGGGAGAACGGATCAAACATGGATCTGTGGACATTCGTCACAAAGGGAGAGGCCATATTCCACATATCCAGGAGCAACAACCATGAAGTTGCACTGGATCTCCTGGGAAAACAAATGGCACAGACATCCATGACCGCCACAGTTCATTTGAATCACTGGCGAAGAAGACAAAGAATGATCAGCAGTACTGCTGGTCGCACATCATATGCGATGCAAGGGAACTGGAATCATTCTATGGGGATGAAGGCAGAATAATAAAGGAATCCCTTCAGAAAATATACGATGAGGCAAAGGCATTCCATTGCCATGGAACCATGGAAGATGTCAGCACCCTCCATGAAAAGCTGATATTCCTCCTGGAAAGGGATTATGATCATTCCAGATCAAGAAAATTCGTGGACAATCTGCTCAGGAGGAGAAAGGAATGGCTCTTCAGGTTCGTCATGGACCCGGATGTGGAATCCACCAACAACAGGGCAGAAAGATCATTGAGATCCTCAGTGATCATGAGAAAGGTCTCAGGTGGAACCAGATCAGATCGGGGATCAAAGGCATACTCAAGACTCTCCTCCATATTCTATACACAGAAACTGAGAAAGAAGAGCATACTCAGGGAAGTCCCCCTGATGATCGAGAGAAAGAATCCGAAACGGGGATAGGATGCACAGATCACTGACCACTTACCAAAGTTAAGCTCGTTTATCTACCACATCAAGTATGCGATTCTCCCATGCTTGCGCGGTTTTATCCCAAGAATATTTCTCTGCTATTTCAATGGACGTTTCAAACCATCTTTTTGGATTTCCTAAAATCATTACCGCTGCATTTCTAAGTGCATCTCTATCTCCATTTTTCACTTTCAATCCGTTTTTTCCATTTTCAATGCTTTCCGAAACTCCAGGAACGTCATAGGCAACCGTCGGTGTTCCTGCAGCCGCCGCCTCTACTATTGATATACCCCATCCTTCTGTAACTGCAGAATGGATATTCAACCATGATTCAGAAACAATTCTGGCTAAATGATCATCATTAATTCTACCTGTAAATGAAATGTTTCTCTCTAGATTGTATTTATTGACCAATAATTCCAATTTCGCCTTTTCCACTCCTTCTCCAACTATTGTCAAATGAATGTTATCTACTTGATTTAACAGTTCTTTTAGAAGATAAACTGCCTCCTCTGGCCTCTTATATGCTCTCATTCCACCATAATAAATCATCGAAGGGAATTCTGTTTTTTTTGAAGGATGGAATAAGATATTATTTACACCCGGATTTATTTGAACTATATTCTTTGGATTAATGCCGAGTCTTGTAAGATCTAGATGTGAAGTACTAGAAATTGTTACAAACTTTTGCTTATTGTAAAAAATGAAGTACGACTTTTCTAAGGCAGTAATAAGCTTAGCTAGGATTAAATTTACCTGTCCTGGAAGGGATCTTGAATGAAGATGTAAAAATGAAACAATTATATTCTTCTTCAATAAAATCGGTGTAATCCATGGGACTGCATGCCCAAGATCTGCAATCACAACATCAAATCGTCGTCTAATTAGGAAAGCAGGCAAAACAAAATGTGGCAGAGCGCGGGCGCCGTATCTGTAAATGTGAATTCCTTCTTTTTGTTCATATCTTTTGCAGTTTTTCCATCCACCTGCAAAAATAGTTACTTCGTACCCTTTATTCACCAATCTTTTACCAACTTCTAAAATAATCTTTTCAGCACCTCCAGCTTTTGGATTGAAAGGATCACGGTGTGCTAGCCAAAGTAGTTTCATTTTAAATCAGGCTCTAGTTGGCAAAGCTTGTTGCAAGACAGTTTTTGTGGGTTAGCACTAATTTCCGAATTTCCTCTCATTGCGTCAATAATACCCGAAAAATAAGCATAAAACATTCGTTTTTCATGGCCAATTATCCCTTTCAATAAGTAACCGCTGTTAAACTTTATAAAGTTTAAGAGAAAATGGATTTTCTTTGATTCTATAAATATTCTTAATGTATTTCGAGTAAGCAGATATACTCGAAAAGATGGCAAATAATGCATCTTTCCACTCATCATTCTGCCTACTGGCAGTACATCAAGCATCTTCCTGTCAATAGACCTTATAGTACCTCCTATGTTGCTCACCTCGTAACAGAAATAGATATCCTGCTGATCCATGACAAAATCTTCCCTGAATTTGATTCTTCGTGCAATATACGACGAAACGGTCATCCCAGTGTCCACATCAATCTTCTTTGTAGTCAGCGTACCACTGACAAAATTGATGTGCAATACATCATTTTCATTGCAGTTCTTAGTGAAGTAATCTACAATATAATTCTTTGAAAAATCAGGCAAAATGAAAGCATCGTCTGTGAGAAGCGTAAATAAATCAAAACCATTGGAAAGAGCTAGTTGTATGCCAGTGTTAAAGTTATGCCCTATGCCATAATTAAACTCCTTTATTACTATAACGTAATTTAATTTAGAAGGTAACGTTATATCATTTCCGCTGTAGACCACAAATGTATCTATTTGCATTTCTTCCATTCGATTGATTGTGTCATAGAATATTTTTGGAGGGTTATATGCACAGATACTAACAGAATAATTGAGGGACATGGGTTTTTGTAATCTATGCTTCCTTATAGATTTTTGCACGAAATGACATTGTCACATTCCGGTTGATAGATACCGGTGATACCAGTAGGATGTTCTTATCAGTCCCTCTTTCGTCTTGAACCGATGCTTTAACAGCCATGACTGGATGGAGAAGTGCTGTTCCGCCTTGTCTGAGGTCTTCTCCACCTTTGGATCCTCAAGATACAGGAAAACCTCTTTCCTGTGCTTCATGACGAATGTGAGGAATGATGCAATGATCCTGTCATCGCCATACAAACTGTTGATCTTCTCCAGCATGATCTTTACAATTTCCTTCTCATTCATGCCTTCAGTGATCTTTTCAACTGCATCCATGTTCTTTCCGAGTTTCTTCAGGTTTGTTTCGTTCTGGAAGAACATATACCTGATCATCCTCTTTGCCATTCCCAGATGATCTTCCATCTTTGCAATTAATCCTTAACTCCTTGTTTTTTGTGTAATAGTCAGCATATATTCCCTCATTTTAATCTCTATTGATTGCCTATTGTACGGCATCCCCGTCTTATTGCAAAAGATCTATATCCATATTACGCATACTATGCAATATGGCTACTCTCCCTGACTGGGTCAGAAAATACAAGACAAAGGGTGTCGAGATTCGGACTTCCGGACAGAATTACTACGCCTATGAGATGTCCAGCAGATGGAACAAAGAAAAGAAGAGGGCCGACAAGATCACCGGGCAGTACCTGGGTGTTGTTACCCGTGAGGGGATAGTTAAGCCTCGTTCCATGGGACTGGTGAGATCTGATTATGAATACGGGAATATTGCCCTTCTCCATGGAATAGCGGAGAAGACCATCATCCCGGTACTCAAAGAGATATACCCAACCATGTGGGAACGCATAATATCATATGTCATTCTCAGGAACATACAGCCGTTGCCCATGAAATCCGTGCATTATCTGTACGAGAAGACCTATCTGTCGAGAATCATGGACGAGAGCATGAATCCTGATTCACTGTCAAGGATGCTCTCCTCCCTTCCCGAGGATCAGAGCATTAAGGTCATGCAGAGATTGACGGAGAAGGGAGAATATGTCCTCATGGATTCAACTGCCATATTCTCCAGATCCGAAAATATATCGTTTCTGGAACTTGGTCATAATTCCAATGGCACTCACCTCCCACAGATCAACGTAATGATGCTGTTTTCATCAACCCGTACAATGCCCACATTCGCAAGGATACTTCCAGGATCCATCAGGGATGTTTCAGCCATGTCAAAAACTGTTGACATGGCAGGTGTGGAGAAATGCGTGATTGTTGCCGATAAGGGTTTCTTCTCCTCTGATAACATAAAGAGGCTGAAGAATAAACATCTCAGCTATATCATACCACTCAGGAGGAACTCCTCACTAGTTCCTGATGCAGGTGAATTCTCCGGTGTCTTCATGTATGATGGAAAACCCGTGAAGTACTGGAATCCTGAGAATAATGTCTACACGTTCGAAGATCCCGTTCTTAAGAGCGAGGAGGAGGACTATCTCATACGAGTTCATGACAACGCCAGAAGCAGGCCATCATTAGCCAAGAGATCGGGAGACTTCGGGAAGCTGTACCTGCTCTCCGATCTGAAGGAGAAACCGGAGAGAATATACGGGCTGTACAAACAGCGTGAATACGTGGAATACGCATTCAATGTGTACAAGAACGATCTTGAGGCTGACAGATCATACCTGAGGGATGGCCACATGCTCTTCACCTACATGTTCCTGAACCTCCTGTCGCTGTACCTGCACTTCCAGATTCTGAACATGATAGACGGTAAATACAGCGTGAGGGATGTTCTCCTGATGCTGTCAAGGATAAAAATATACAGGATGGAGAAGGGAGAAATCATCAGCGAACTACCTAAAAAAGCAGGAGATCTGGTATCAGACATGAAAATTGATCTTGACATATTACGTAAAAACAAGTGAGTTAAGGATTGATATTTTGTGTGCAAGATCCTTCTCCATGTGGAAGAGGCATCTCTGCCTTCTTATTTTTGTGTTCATCCTTACAGATACTTCTTCCAATATGGATTCATAATGATATCCATCAG
>JAKBGP010000017.1:0-8099 GCA_021833045.1 Thermoplasmata archaeon | reverse complement strand
ATGAATATCTCTTCAGGGATGCTGAACCTTGACAGTGCCCTTATGAAGAATCCTGTCAGTGTGTCTTCCTTCAGATCATCCAGTATTTCTTCCACAAAGTTTCCATTTTTTGAATCCTTCAGAAGGGCCCGGTATTTTTCAACACCATCTATGCGTGTGTACTGTTCGTCATAAACAAAGTAACCGGATGATTCCATGATGCCTGGAAGTGCAGGAGGCACATATCTCCTGATGGCCTCATGGGATATGATCACGTTTCCAATGATATGGAACATGGACGAAGCTTTCCTCAGGGATGTCTTTACCCTTGTCTTTACGCTCTTGTCTTTTACATCCTCAGGATAATGCTTTCCATAACCGTAATTGGGAGGACGTGCAACAAATGAATATTTACAGTTTTTACAGGCATATCTCTGGATGCGGAATATGATCCCGTTCTCCATGGTTCTAAGGCATGTTCCGTTCTTCACCACCTTGCTTGAATGGCATTGAGGGCACATGAGATTCATGAAACTGATCAGATCATTTCCTTTCAGCACCACATCCATCATGGGAATGTTATTGATCTTAAAAATTGGGGAAGACTCCTCAGAAACATACTGATCGAGTGTGGTTGAAACACTTTTGAACTCCACATGTGGCGCCTTAATCAGTCGCATGTCATGTAATGTTTACATCCTATTTCATGATTTCGCTTCTTGTACTGTTTTTCTGGAAATCATCAACTAAATTATGACAATGTCGGCATTAGATAAAGATTAATAATTAATTATTGATGAAGTATTGATTCTGATGTTTCATAGCCAAGATAATATAAGCTTCATAGAAGAAAAAAAGCCTTGTTTGATTATTGTTACGTATAATAAAATTCCAAACTTTGAAGTTATATATAAATCAATTGAAAAAAATAATATCTCCATGGTCATTATCGTAGATAATAGTTACGAAAACGAAATAGCAACTAGTATTGAGAGTTCGATTTTAAGCAATTTCAAAAGCTTTTTCTCAGTTATTAGAAATATCCATAATTTTGGGATTGCAAAAGGAATAAACATTGGTTTAAAAAAAGCGATAGAGATGAATTACAATTATGCTTTCTTGTTGGATGATGATGCAATAGTACATGAAAATTTTTTCGAGTATGAATTTAAAATGATTAAATTCTTAGAAAAAACTGAAACTAAAATAGGGGGGGTATGCCCGATAGTTTGTAACGACTTGCGTTATTTAAACAAAAAATTCAATTTTAAAAATGAAATAGATTTATGCAAAAGAATTATTACTTCAGGCGTTTTAATCAATACCAATATTGTTAAAGAATTAGGAGGATATGACGAAACTTATTTTATGGAATACGCGGATGTGGATTTCTATACAAGGATGGAAAAATATGGCTATAAATTTTTTAGAATAAATCAAGTTTTAGTAATTCAAGATTTTGGTAGAACTTTATCAAACAAGTCCCTTTCAACAGTTTTGGGGAGTTTGTTTCAGTTTTCAGTTTCTTATTTGATGATCTTTCTTAATAGAGCAAATGATCTGACAAAAAAAATGTCTATCTATCCGCCCGAAAGAGAATTGCAAATTACTAGGGCGAGGAAAAGGTATCTAAAGATAAATCCGTATGCTAAAAATTTTGGAGACATTTTCTACCCTTTTTATTTAATTTCAATATCCTTTTTAAAGTTTTTTGCTATAAAGGATTTAGATTATATGAGGATCATTTATGAATTATAAGCAAATCTATCTTATAGGATTTACTTTAAATATATTCTTTATTCTACTCCCCTCATATGATACTTCTAACCTTTTTTCTTGGATATCTTTGGGGTTATCATTTAATAACAATGCTCCAACCTTTTCCAATGATACAAATCCAGCAGGTTTTTTTACAACCATCTTTTTATTGCCTATTTCGATTCTATATTCTTATTTTCCTAATATGTATTTTATCTCAATTCTTTTAAAATCTATTAATTTTATATTTTTATTAGGTATAGTGATTTTATCTAAAAAGTATATGAAGACATACGGAGTTGATGAAAAGAAAATTTTAAGAACAATATCATTACTACTTATCTTTCCTTCAATGTTGTTTATCAATTACATATGGGTGGAAGTAGACATAGTTCCAGCCTTTTTTTTATTCTGTTCATTCTACATTTTTAGGATCAGACCAATTAACGAGAAAGTTTTAAACGATGTTGTGGGGGTAATTTCACTAATGATTTCGATTTTTTTCTTCCTTTATGCTTTAATTTTAATTCCAATGTTCATTATTTATACTCCCGCAATAAAAAGAAAGTTTGAACTCCTAATCTTATCAAGTTTAATGGGCATTTTATTCTTAATGACAAGTATAATATTTTTTCAAGGACATTTATATAATTATATTGGGTCATTATCTGGTACAAATATTTCATTGTCACCCAGTGGCTTGGAAACTGGTTTTTTTTCGTACTTTACATTTACTCCATTTGAAAAAATAATAATTGAGATCTTATCTATACTAATAGTTTCAATCTTTTTGCCTATTTACATGAATGCAGCTAAATTTCCAGAAATTAGTGTTGCTTACACAATTATTCTATTCTTTTTATATTTTTCACCCACAATCAATTTAGATAATTTTCTTTTTCTTTTTCCATTTGGAATACTGGAAACTTCAATGTTGTCATGGCAAATACACATTAGCAAAGAAAATATACCTAATTTTCTCCCCATCTTCGTATTGTTAATTCCCTTTGTATTTTCCTTTTTTGTTTATCAACATCAAAACGTTTGGGGTATTTTCTATTGGTTTTATCCTTTTCTAAGATCTAATGGTTTTATTCTTACACACCCTATAGTGAGCAATATAATTATCCCGCTATATAACTACATTTTTTCCTTTTCGGTATTATTAACTTTATTTTTTATATTATTTATAAGTAAAAACAATAGAGAACAATTTGTTAAATATATTCCATCTCTTAATATTAAAAGCAAGAAATTTGTACTTAAGAAGAATACATTCCTAGCCTTATTCTTTTTTTTGACTTTAATTGCGGTTCCAATCGGATATTCATATAATGATAACAATAATAATGTAAATATCAATAATGTATATGAATTTCCACTTCTCTATTTCCTCCCTGAAAAACAAATAAACACTAGTTCCCCCCCTTTTCTACCCATTGGCTCACAAAGTTATATGATAGATGGTACTAACCTTTGTATACCATCAAACGTCAGAAGCCTTCATCTTATCAGAAATCTTTCAGGAGAAAACTTCACACTTAACGAGAAAGTTTCAGTTCAATCAGTTAATCAAAATAATTCAGCTGCGATGCTAACGCAAAGCGATGTTTTACTTTCGACCAATAATGAACAGATTGTAAAGTTGTATCAGTTAAATAAGGGCTCAATTTCAGCTTTAATACCATCAAGTGGCTTTATTAAATATAATATTAATAGCAATATACCGTATATTTCATCAAAATTAAATTATTCCGAATTCAATTTGAGTTCACAACCGATAAATTATAATTTAAATTATTCTTCAAATTATAATAAATCTTTTATTTTTTTCTTTAATATAGAAAAGATTGGTGTTATACAATCACTACCTTTGAGTGTAAGTTTTTCTAACTCGTCTTCTAGAATGGAAATTGCACTTTATAAGTCATATGGTTGTATTGCAGAATATAATCTAAGCAGTGGTTGGTCTAACGACAATCCTATTTATTACAAAAATAACGAAGTTGGAAATTGGAATATTGCATATGTTAAAATACAAAACGGTAGTATTACAATTAATTTTGATGGAACACATGGATCTATTAAAATACCTAAATCTAGCAATATTAAAATTTCACTCGGAAATCCTATAAGTAATTTTCGGTATTCTCTAAAAGGATATATATCAAAGTTGTACGAGTATGACTCAAAAACCCCAATAAAATCAAATTTTTATATTATGGCTAGTAACACTTTAAGCGCTATTTCATCACAATCTACGCTTAATAGCAATTTTAGCGTATTAAACATCTCTTTCAACAGCAATGAAAAAAATTCTATTTTGGCAATTGGTAATAGTACTTTTATCTTCCCAACTTCAAAATTTATTGCTGTGGGGAAGAGTGGGAGCTTAGACAAAATAAAAATTCAAGTAGTAAAATTATCAATTCATTCGACAAAACCTAATTCCTATTTTATGGTTCCAGTTTTTTTCTCCTTTTATTTTCCATTTCTTTTCATTTTTTTGTTTTTAATATTAGATGTCACTAAATTGGAGTGATAATTCATCCTAATTCCATTTTTACCATTTTCTTATACTTCAATTCTAACTTGAGCTTGTCTAGGGGTTCCCTCTGCTCCTTTGTGTATTCCACATTCTATTGAGTTCTGGTTGAATGAACAACTTCTCTCATTCCTGATGACACGAACTCCTTAGATTTAGGTTCATGTTGCTGCCTTAAAATCTTTATAATCTCCCTTCTCCTTTTTTAATCTCTCTCCATCATTTGCCATCAATTTTCATAACATGTGGCTTCTCAAGTTCAAGGAACACCTTGTCCATGAGTGTTATCTGATGAGCCCTGATTCAGATCGCATCCTTCTCATGGACATCCTCACGATCAAAGATATGAAGTGGATGAAGACGAGTACCTTTATGATTGATTATAGTGTTTGACACAACAGTTTACCCCTATTAGTTAACAAACATCTCAATCCAGCTCCTGCAGAATGTTTTTCTCTTTGAGAGTTCAATGAAATTCGTTTCGACTGTCTCAACCATCATCTCCTGATTCTTCACAAAGGTCCTTGAAATTATTTTTTTTATGGATTTCCAGATTAGCTCAATTGGATTCAGTTGTTGTGAGTACGGAGGCAGGAATATGAGATCAATGTCCAGTATCTCGGATGTGATTGCCATGTTCTCCGTCCTGTGCGCAGTAAAGTTGTCCAGTATCACAACAATGTGATTGAAAGGGTTTCTATACCTTATTTCGCGGGGAAAATCCATCACTCTCTCCTGCTTTGAGTTGGGATACATGTTCACAACGCCATATCCATTGAATGCGTAAAAACCAAAGGTGTTTCCCCTGAACTTTGTGGTGCTC
Organism: Thermoplasmata archaeon; assembly: GCA_021833045.1. The sequence goes on along the minus strand of JAKBGP010000017.1, from coordinate 2,994 downwards.
TTTATTATGACAGGTTTCCTGAAAGACCACATCCTCACCGTGTTCGCTGTGGTCTGCGGTGCGGCCTCGTCAAAGAATCCTATTGTGGTGTCATTCGGGTTTATTTGACCGGGTTTTTTTAGTTTTTCTTCAGCATCATCAGGTCTCCTGTAATCAACCTGGTAGGGTTTTTCATGCTTCATTTTGAATCCTTTCAGGATCCTTCTCACCTGTCTTTCTGAATATTCCACGTCGAATTTTGTCCTGATGAGATCAACCACATCTCCAAGGTACCAGAGATCCTTTGTCTCAAGCAGTGTCCTGAGTTCTTTTTTCTGGTCAACTGAGAGCTTTGACGGCTTTCCACCTGCAAATCTCGGAACGAGTCCGTCAAAACCTGATTCATTCCATCTCTCAAGCCACTGGTATCCGACCCTTTTTACCACGCCAACATCCTTTGAGGCCTCTATGACACTCTTTCCACCATAGAGGAGTTTTATGAATATTAGCCGTGGTATAATCCTTGCTCTGTTCTTCTCCTCCCTGATCCTTTTGTTTATCTCTGATTCGCTGACTCGTCTCTCTACAACAAGTGTTTTCTTCCTGCCCATGAAATTATAAATACGAATACGGATATATGGTTATGTCAGTCACTATAATTATTTGTGAAGATTCTTTACCTCCCTCATAATATAAAAAGAGTATATCTTAATAGAAAGCTTATGGAACTTCTCAAAGAAAAGGTGGAATAAACACAAAAAAAATAATAACCAATAATGAGTTCTGATTGAATATTTCATTCCATCCACGCATTCACTTTTAGAAATTTTCACTTTAGACGGATCAATTATGTATAAATTAATTCTCGGTGCCAGTATTCTATATCTTATTGTATCTAATAACAGTTGGTTTTTTACACTGTTAATTATGATTTCATACCCTTCAATATCCCTTTCTAAAAATGATTGTCTTTTTATCATAATAGACTGTAAACTTCCTCCAACATGAATTGAGTCATTTTCCTCGTGTATGGTATATCCAGTTAAAATTTCATCGTCGAGGAACAACTTTGAATTAGAACTTAGTGAAATGTAAAACATAAAATTATCTACTGCAACACTAATTTGTTTTAATCTCTCTAACCATGGAAGAAGAACGTCCTTTCTAATAGATATACAACTTAAATTGAAAAAAGAACCCTTTCTTAAAATATTAACCATTTGCACTTCATTTATTTGATCAAGGTCAAATAAAATGGGACTCTTTATAGGGTTAAACAATTCAATCTCTAAATTATTACCCCTTTGATCTATTGTTGAGTAGTTGTTGTGATAATATACCAACCCTTTTGTGCTTTCAAACAATCTTTTTATTTTCTCAAGTTTTCCGCTAAAAAAAATGTCATCATCCTCTAAAAATGTTATAACATCTCCTAAACTTTTTTTCACTCCCATGACGCATTTAGAGCCTAGGTTAATTTCCTGTGTCAATACATTATTGATCCCTTTTTTATTAATATAGTCATCAATGATTTTGTCTTCAAAATTCTTTACTACGATTATTTCAAAATCATTTAAATTGTCAATTTGGAAAATAACTGACTCAATTGCTCTTATAAGAAAATGTTTTCTATTATGCGCAAGGATTATAATAGATATTTTGATAAAGAATCACACTCTTATCTATATTATTTGTAATTATTTAATTTTTAATGGGCCATCAGACTTTCATGTGGGTTCATGGGTAAAGGCCCAAATTGCTACACCCGAAATATATGGCTGTCTTCATGCGCTCCTTATTTCTGTATCTGTAAGCCATCTTCTCTATCAAGGCAATCTTTGAATTGATCCCTTCTGCCCTTGCATTGGTTATGCGATGAGTGAAATAGTTCAATATCTTGTCGATGTGTGTTTTTGAAATGTGTCTCGTATCTCTGGACAAATTGTGAAATTAAAAGTGAGAATTTATGTTATAAACCAAATATATGCCAAAAAATAAAGTGTATAAAGCTGAGGAGAAATTGAAAATTGTAATGGAAGGAATAAGTGGAACCATATTAGAGGCAGACCTCTGCAATAAAAAAATAATATCGGAACTGCAAGATTCTATTACTGGAAAGAACAGGTTAAAAACAGTGCACATGAGATATTTAAAAGCAGAGGGAGAAAGAGATATCATAATCAGATAACGGCAGAAAAGGACCTGGAGATATCAAGACTCAAGGATGTGATAGCAGAGATCGCGTTTGAGAATCTTGAAATCAAAAAACGATTGGAGAACACTTGCAGAGGAGGGAAAATACATGAGATCATCATTCTTTGACATTCACAGGACATTCATGAAAGCAGTTGAAAGAGCAGGATATTACATTGGAACTGCACCCAAAACACTGGGAATATACAGATCATGACACTATTCACAGATGGATTTCTCACTCATACTGGAGTAAAGGTTCATTCCGTTTGTTGTCATGGATGAAGAGGAGTGGATGGTTGTGAGGTTCAAGCAAAGAAATCCAATGATATCATTTAGGGAGATCGCATACACACTGATAGATGAGAATCTTGCATATTTTTCTCCTTCAACTGTATACAAAATATTGAAAAGGCAATGACAGTAAGGACTGAACTTTTCATGATTTCAAACATTATTCATGAATTTTCCTAATAACTATCCCCAAATTCAATATTCTGATTCCACTCGTTTTTCCTAAACTAGCTGATTTGCTTCATGAATGCGTTATTTACTGATTTCACAATCGAAACTTTTATTCATGCAATCATCATGTATTCATCATGGACATAATGAATTACGGTGTCAGTGAGAAGTATAAGGAATATGCAAGGTATGGTGACAGTCTCCATGAAATGGGAGAGAAGACAGACTGGGAATCCCTTGGCATTTATTCCTGGATCTTTATGTCAATGATACGGTGAATGGTGGAAGGCCAAACATTGATCCAATAATCATGGTCAAGGCACTCTTCATACAGTCCATATACAATCTTGTGGATGA
>JAKBGP010000251.1 GCA_021833045.1 Thermoplasmata archaeon | reverse complement strand
GAGAAGGAAATTGTAAAGATCATGCTGGAGAAGATCAACAGTTTGTATGGCGATGACAGGATCATTGCATCATTCGTCATGAAGCACAGGAAAGAGGTTTTCCTGTATCTTGAGGATCCAAAGGTGGAGAAGACCTCAGACAAGGCGGAACAGCACTTCTCCATCCAGTCATGGCTGTTAAAACATCGGTTCAGGACGAAAGAGGGCCTGATAAGAACATCCTACTGGTATCACCGGTATCTATCAACCGGAATGTGACAATGTCCTTATTTTCTATTTTTTCATTCATTCTTCATGGAATTTCCATAGCTCATGCTATCGCCCTTTTCTTTTTCATCCCGATCATGCACATGAGATTGTGCCCTAGGTAAATGAAAATGTTCTTGGCCCTTACCCTCGGGGGATAGTGGAGGCGAAGAAATGACCGCCGTGGAATATGATCTTTATGACTGAATAGGGCCTTTCAGCCATGGATCGCTTTCTCGTTATTATCATATTACGACGGATGCTTTTCATGGGCAGTATATAACTTATGAGAGATTTATCCATGGTTGCATCTATCCCTCTTCCTTCAACGCCAAAATAACCTTTGGCATTGTAGTATATGATTCTGGGAATGTTCATTATTACATGATTTTCAAATTCAGGATCAGATTTCATTGCCTTCTCAAAATTCTCCTCTTCATCCATGAGTACTTTCAGTATCCTGATCAGCGAGGATATCTCCATTTTAAGTGCTTTGTCCAGGTATGAATTTCCAGGTGAGTCCCGGGCAATCCTTCTTATTCTCTCTGATATTCTCTTCGACACATATTTTTCAAAGTCTTTCTGATCAGATGAAAGAAAATCCTCAGGCGTTACGTATGTGATCAACATTTCCACTGTGTCATGAATGCCAATGTCTCCATGACCTATGGAAAGGCATTCATTGATGCTGCCAGAGATTCTGTCATATCGCTCTTTGACGTCATTTACAAGTCTTTCTTTCCTTTCAGGATAAATGAGCCCATGTCATATACAACGCATGGGATATGAAATAGTTATCTAATTAAATTACAATGCCTTAAGTAAAATCATATATATAGCAAAACACTTTAGATGATAAATATCTAAAATAAGAACTGAAAAATTTTCAGGTGTATTTATGATTAATGATCCATGTGTATCCATTATAATCCCCACTAAAAATTCATCTAAACACATTAAAAGATGTTTAGAATCAATTACAAACCAAACTTATAAAAATATTGAAATTATTGTAGTAGATAACTTTTCAAGTGACTCTACAATTTCAATAGCAAAGGAATTCACTAGTAAAATATATCTGCACGGCCCTGAACGTTCAGCACAAGTTAACTTCGGTGTGTTAAAATCAACAGGACAATATGTTTATAAAGTTGATTCAGATTTTTTGCTTGACCCTAACGTTGTTTTTGAATGCGTAAATAAAATAGAAGAAGGCTTTGATGCAATCGTGGTTCATAACACACCAGACATAACTGTTTCATGGATAGCTAAAATAAGAAAATTTGAAACTGACATGTACAAATATAATATTACCTATTCATCAGCTAGATTTATAAAAAGAGAGGTTTTTGATGCTATAGGTGGTTTTAATGAAAACATCACAGCGGGAGAGGATTATGATTTCCAAAATAGAATTAATTTATACAATTTTAATACTGGGTTTATAGATTCTGAAGCACTTCATCTAGGGGAACCAAAAAGCATTGGGAGTCATTTAAAAAAATATTATGATTACGGAAAAGATTTTGTTAATTTTAGTGCACTCAACAAAAAAGAAAAAAACAAACAATTAACACCTTTTCGTTCTGTTTATTTTGACAACATTAATAATTTTATTAATAATCCTTTTACTGGATTAATATTTATTGGCTATACCTTTTGTAAATTTCTAGTTGGTGGGGCGGGATTTTTTATTGCTAAAATATCGAATTATATTATCTACTCCTCAAAATAAGTAATACTTGAGTTCCGCACTTATTCTTCGTTTTAATTGAGAGGAAGATCAGTATATTACAAAATTTTCAGTATTTTGCCATGGATGGCAATTCGTGCACGGAGTGTGCATGGATATTTATATAGCTGAAAAGGTCACATATTCATGTTACTCCGGATAACCTGGAACAGAAGGGGAAAGAATGCCTATGAGTATGCCCAGATAATGGAAAGGTATATTGAGAACTGGAGGCAGAAAACCAAGACATTGGAATACCCAGGCACTGTGAAGAATCAGGATGACAGGGAAAGATACATCAAGGCATTGCAGATCTACAGGAAGAGGGGGGCGATCAATGCAGGAATATCCGGGAATTTCTCCATGCTCCCGGCAATGAACTTCGGGATATTCCATGCGTCCATGCACATCATGCTGGGGAAGGCATTCTTTTTGCACTGAAGAGAAATGCCGGAGTCTATCTCCACATCATGATCTTCATGATCGTCTCAAGGCTCGTTGTGCCATCATCAGACCGGTCTCTCCTTGAAAAGCAAAGGATGGTGTACTACCCATGGTCCGATCTGAGGCTCAATTACGACAATATATACCGTGCATTGGACAGAATGATCTCTAGGAAGGAATCCCTGGAGTTGGATCCCTTCCATCCCCTGAACCCTGACACATCCGTCGTGCATTATGACCTGACATCATCATACTTTTAAGGCAGGGATGTAAACGCCAATTGATTTTTTTGCATTTTCGCCAGTTTAATTTTGACCCATGCCTTTCATCAGGCAGTGGTCAAAATTGTACGGTCTGGAGGTGTGGAGAATGATTCGTTACATGAGGGAGAAGGGGATGAGCATAAGGTCAATAGCAAAGGAAACGGGAATATCGAGGAACAGTGTCAGGAAGTATCTTAAGAATGAACCTGTAAAGAAACATGCACAGAAGAGAGGTTCAAAGCTTGATCCTTACAGGGATACCATAAGGATGCTTATTGATGTGCTCCCCTTATCGTTTAGACACTTATAGAAGAGAATATATATTGTTAGAGGTATATAAGGGAGAGTCCAGAGGGGAATTTACGAACCTCCTGTTCACTTCAGAAGAAATGGTGATCTGAAATGTCCGAGAAATTCACAGTGGAACAGAAGGCACAGATTGTCATAGAATCGTTCACAGCAACAAACATATCTGAACTGTGCCGTAAGCATGGCGTATCTGTGGCATAGTTCCACAGATGGAAGGAACGGTTTCTTGAGGCTGGAAAGAGAGGAATAGGTGAAACATCTAAAGGAAACCAGTATGAGAAGGAGATAGACGATCTGAAACGTTTGATAGGGGATCAGGCCCCTGTAATATCAGCATTAAAAAAAAGTCAGGGAGGGAGGAAAGGATGACTGTCATAAATGATCTCAGCGAAAACATGCCCATTGCAGGATATGCATGGCAATGGATATTTCCAGATCATCAGTTTATTACAGGAGCATGGAACGTAATCTGAACAGGAGATCAAGGATATCCCCAGAAATTGAGGAAAGGATGCTGAACACAGCTGAAGACAGGACAACATAAGGCTACAGGAGAATATGGGCAATCCTCAGAAATTCAGGAACATCCGTCAACATAAAGGCAGTTAG
>JAKBGP010000016.1 GCA_021833045.1 Thermoplasmata archaeon | reverse complement strand
TTTCACCTGCAGGCTACCAGGCCTCTTCAGGCACAAACTTCACCATGTATTTCTCAGAGACAAACGTGACAGTTTCATTCTCAACCATACCCGGTCTCCTTTACTACAGCTATGGAGCAATTGCCGGAGTAATAATAGTGATTCTGGCACTGGTGGGAGAAGTAGTGTACAGGAAAATATTCAAATAATATTTTCGTACTAAAATTTATCTTATTCGCTTAATCAGTGCCATTATTGAAACGCAAGCAACGAAGAATAAAACAATTCCAAATGGACCGAATAATAAGGATGTTAACATGTTGAAATTTGAGGGTGTAGGGGTGGGAGGTGAAGTGAAAGTTATATTTACAGATACATTTGCTCCGTTAATTGAAACTTGACCACTTGATGGGGAAAAATTGTAATCAGCCAATAATTTAATTGTATATGAATAGGTTCCATTTAATTGGTAAAATGATATGGTTGTCCCAGATGAATATTCTTCTGTTCCGTTAAAGATTACATACCATAAAACATTTTGTAACCCGGATTCAACAAAAGTTACAAGATATCTAAAAGGAAATGCTGAGTAAAAAGAGATTACTTGTCCGTTTCCACCTGACGCTCCACCAGAGTAACTTTGTGAGTTCGATATTCCTCTTCCTCCGGAAACAGAGTAATTTCCTTGAACATACCCGCCTTGTCCGTATGAAAGAAGGATTACTCCTCCACCACCAGCACCACCATTTGAAACATTCGTATTATTTGTAGAACTGAGACCGGCAGCAGAAATGTTTCCCGCTATCAATCCGTATGCTCTAATAAATATACCATACGATCCACTACCTCCATTAAGCGCACCCCATCCATATGCAAAACCACCTCCTGCTCCCACTAAATACTGTGATATATTATTAGAAAGCCAATTTGCGACCACAGAATAATTCACAAAGGGAGTGTGCGCCGTTGCACCGTTATATGCATCAGAATCAGTTGTTCCTGCACCACCTGAAGCATTAGTATTACCCCCACTTCCTCCTAAACGTGAAAAGTTGTGGGAGTCCGCACCTCCACCGCTTCCTCCATATGAAAGTGGATAGCTTGGAGCATTTGGTACACTATCGTTACCCTGGTTATAAGACCATCCTGCCACAACATTACCATGGTTTATGAAATACTGTAAAACATTAATGTAAAATCCATTTGTATATAACGTTGCTCCATTGTCAATGGTTAAATTACCCTTAACCGTAAAATTAGATGTTAGTGATGTGTTTCCAGTAATTATTGTGCTTCCCACAGTGCCACCAATTTTTGATACATTATACTGTGTAATAGGCACAAAGGTGATTGGTATTGACACTAAATTATCATTGACAGTGATTTCCCCATGATTAGGAAGTATAACATAACCAGTGTTTATATTAGTAAGATACGTGGGAAACCCTGGTCCCTCGTTTATTTCCATTCCCACTCTATACTGATAAGTACCGTTTGCTAAACTTACATTAATATTTGGCTGTGTCAAACAAATGCCACTTTGCATTGATGTATAACTTTTCGAAGTATTGTTGTTAAAATATATTGTTATGGCCCAAACATCACCACTCTTTAATCCTGATTCTTCAAATCTTGCACCAATATTATTTAATGCTCCATCTTTTAAGAATGGCCTCTGTTCAATGTTTTTATTGCTATGACCTTCACTATAAATAATTGCAGATCCAAAAAAAGCTCCAAGAAATACAACAACTAAAGATATTACTAGTACCTGAAGCAAAATTGCTTTCATATTTAAAATTGAATGATTTATTAAATTATATACCTATCTATTTTCGAAGGAATAAATTTCAAGTTTATGATATATATGAATGTACTCATTGCTTAGAATTATTAAAAATTACACATTGATGGAAAATAATTTATCCTTAAGTTTTTTAACATCTGCCTCCTTGTTCAGGAAATGCCCTTTATTTAAAATATTAATTATTTTTTCAGTCTCAGTAAGGACTTCCAGAATTACCGATAATCTCTTATCTTTCGAGCTGTCATATAAACTTTTAAGGCTGTTTTTATATATAGCTATATCAGATAAGAGGAGATTTAGGCTGTTTGATCCATATGAGGAGATTATATTTTCAAAATACTGCTCTATATGAGTCCTATATGCTATTATTGTAAGGGTAATTGGTGAGTCATTTTTTTCATTTGTGCTGACCTGTAAATCATTAAGTGATCTGGTGCTCAGATTGCCGAATTTTTTGGTCTCCTGTGAAATTTGTTCAAGTCTTGTGTTCTGGAAGGTTTCAAATCTGTCCTTGTTGATTCTATTGACATATTCATTTAGCCCAGAAACCATTTCTGAAACATTAGAATATCTCAAAACCGTTTCTTCCTTCTTTTTCTCTTTAACCAGTGGAGCAAGTCTGGGAGAAAAGGCTCTCTTCAGCACATTCTTTAGCAAGTCACCATATTTAATTTTGTCAAGGAAAGAGTAATCAATATCGCTTTCAAATCCCTCTTTAAAGGCATCCTTCACCTCCAATTCTTCACCAACATCTAAATTCGAGAGAAGTGGATGTTTTCCATAAGTGAGCATGTAATAGAATAAAAGACCCAATTGGAAAATATCTATATATTTATCAATTTCATTAGTACCCACTTCATCTAAATTTTCCTTTGATAATACGAGTTCAGGAGTAATATTCCAATTTGCAAAATAACGTTTATTTCTATTAATCCCTTTTATTCTTCCGATTCCCCAGTCCACTATTTTTGGAATATTATGCTCATCAAACATTATATTATCTGGCTTTAGATCTTGATGGAAAACGTTTTTTGAATGAGCAAAAATCATCCCTCTGCATATTTCCAGAAAACATCCAACCAAATTGGATATTGTGCCCGGCGAATTCCATTTATCATCTGGCTCCCAACCGACTTCTTTCCATATGGTTATTCTATCTTCAAGAGTCCCTCCCTTTAAATATTCCATCTCGAGTAACCCATAGTTTCTTGATGGGCCAATTATGTCTGCATTTGTGTAACGGGATATATTTCTGTGCGGAGAACCATCATCCAAAAGAAGTACAGCGACATTGTACTCATTCAGAAACGAACGTGTAAATTCCTTCCTTAATTCTATCACTTTTACTGCAACTAACTTATCTTCTGAGTTTTCATCACTCTCAGCTAATTTCGCAAGAAACACAACAGAAAAACCTCCTTCCCCGAGTATCTTATCATATACAACACTGTATCTACCTGTTTCTAGGATGGAATTTTTCTTTTCAACATTGCTCTTCTCCCGTGGATTGGCAAGCCTTAATCGTATGTTTTCGATCATTTGGGCTATAATTAATGCACTTTCATTTGATTTTGCAGCTTCAAAAATTCGTCTAGAAAATGATTGCGTCATTAAAGGAAAAAAATCGTCACCTTTTTTCTCAAGAATTTCAATGAATTTTTTATAATGTATGTTTTCTCCATATGGATGAGTGGCAAAAATATACTCCATGGCATTCATGAAATTTTTGGATTCTTTTGGTAATTTGTGAGAGGATAAAATGGCCTCAACTGCAAATATTCCGGCACTCTGAATCTCATTTACTCTTATGCTTTCAAAAGCACATAGCATGTTTATGCAAGAAATAACCTCCATTTTATTCAGCATTTTCTTAATATATTTATCTTGAGATAACATAAATGTATAATCATAGTACCTGTTGGTTTCATGAAGAGTGTTTCTCATGGTGTTTTCCTCTATTAGAAATTTGAGTTTTGAAATAATATCCAAAATATTATTGTCGTTTGTTGAATTACCAATTTCATCCAGGTTATGGTAAAGTCTTTGTTTAACTTCTAATTCATCGATTTCCATGTCATTCTCATCATCCCGTATATCTGCAGATTCATTCGTTTAAGATCACCTCCCTTTTCTTTATTGATTTATCGCCTCTAAAATGACATCGTGAAAATACTTCAGTATGTCACCGAATGTGTCTCTCCTCACATCATCCCATAAATTCACACCTTCTCCATTAGAATTAAATTTTAAACCTATCAGATAGTTTGCAGTCAGGTGAAATTTCATGAAATCGATAAAATCTTTCTCAAGATAAGCAGTCATATTCCCATTATTCAAACCGATGTTGTTTTTCAAAGCAGTTGTATCTTGTGGAGCACCTTTTTTGTTTCCCCGGAGATTTTCTTGTTTATTGCCTGCTATTTTTGAAAACAAGGCATCTTCCGCTAATCTGATAAAATCTATTACAAGTTTTGGATATTCATTCACTCCTTTTGTACCAAGAACCTCCATGAAATGATTTCTATTTTCACTTTTAACGAACGAATCAAGCATATCACGAAATATTTTTGTATCTTTAGATTCAATCTTTCCTGAAGAAAGTACTTCGATCTCTATCAATGCAAAAATATCCTTCAGATTGCGAATATCGGTTGAACCTTTTAGAATACCGTCTCTAATTTCATTTTCTCTCTTTCTTATAAGTCTTGAATTATTTTTATTTTCATAACAATCATGAAGCAGCTCATATGACTTTTTGCTTAATTTTTGAGAGGATAGAAGATCGTATATAACGTCAAATCCATAAGTTCCTGTCATTGCGACCTCCTCAATTAATTCATTGAAATTATTCTGAACATTATCTATAAGGGCCTTTCTTTCCTTTCTTTGTCTGGAGTTTTGAATTTGCTCCATGTCATATAGTAATTGCGAGTTATTCTCCAATCTTCCATCTCTATTCTCCAAACCAACTGAGTTTCGACCATTGTGCTTCAAACTCATATCTGATGAAATAAATCCTTGTGGCTCCCTTTTTAACGGGATGTTGTTTTTTTCATTATAATTATTATTCAGCAGAATGGTGTTGTCATTATCGCAAGTTTTCTTAACTTCGTAAAAAGTTGCCTCAGCGGACATTAGATATATAAGAATATTTGGATTGAATGACCATATGGTATCTGAATTCTTGGTAGAAAAGGAAATCCTTGCTTTCTTCATCATTTCTTCAGTAAAGTTCTTCAAATCATGAACCTGCGAGAAAGGAATCATCAGAAATTCCTCGAAATATTCTTCATCAATTTTCCTATGTAAGTTTAGAGGCACAATCCTGTCTGGTACTTTACCCAATAACACTGGCATTATATTTTTACTATCATAAACAAGCAACTTTTTAATATAGTCTTCATTGTTTTTTTCTTCAACCTCCATTTTCAAGATGTTAATATAGAACTTTTCAAGAAGATCGATAATAATTTTTTTAAAATCTTCTCTATTAGTTATTGAAAGAAAGTGCGTCATCAGTTCTACTTCCCTTTTTGGACTTGAACTTTCTAAAGAATTACCATTGCAACTGATGAGGATTTTTTCGATATATGCGTTGTAATCCAGCTCTTGTGCATGTTCCTCTACTAGTTTTAATGCTTCATCATACTTGCCTTCACTGATTGTTTTCTCTAACTCTTCCCTAGAGAAAATGCCAAATAATTCTTTCAATCTTTTAACCGTGTTAGGTTCATCTTTAAATTTATCCAAAACAAAGATTAAGAAACTTTTCCATTCACTGGTATTCTTACCGAACACATAATCAGGGAATTGAGCAATCTCTTTGCGATATTCAAAGTTATCAAACGATGGAAGAAGCTTTTCCCTGATTAACTCCGCAAATGATTCCGAAAACAAATTCAGGGAGTAATCTAAGATATTTCTCTGTCTCTTAATTCTCCTGAGTGTTTTTTCCAATTCATTCATATATTGTAAGTAATCCTGACTGTAAGAGAGATTTTCAAACACTTTTTTCAAATGGAAAAATTTGTCCACATCGTTAAACTTGACTTCCATTGGGATATTGTTTCTAGCAATATCCATGTCTGAAAGTTTAAAAGAGTATTTTCTCTTCAGGTTATTTATCTCGTTCAACCTGTCATACCTGATCAATCTCTCAGTTTCTTCAGAATAGTTGAAACGCTCTATTAATGGAAGTTCTATTTCTTCTTGCTGGTTAGTGAAAATGCTATATGGCCTTTGTAAGCTTATTGAATTATGAGGCAACCGCGAAACAAGGTTAATCATGGAAGTAATTTCAACGGGGAGTGTGCTTAACAGGAATAGTATTGGTTTAAAATCTTCTTTAAGCACTGCCCGATTCTCATTATTTCCCTGTTTTAAAGCCGCACTGATAATCTTGTCGAGAACCCCCCCAATTTTATAGTTACCTTCCATTTTGAAACCATCGTAACCTCTGGAGATTTCTATTTTTTCTCTGTTTTCAACCATTGCTGGGTAGGATTTGCAATAACTCCTGTCTGGATTAAGCCTGCTAAAAAGCTCTGTAAAATTGACACCCATGTTGCTTTTAAATTCAGAAGTATTTATTACAGCATAATGAGCACATAATGTTCCACCTCTACCATCAAGGCCTATTCCAATATTTTTAATGACTCCAAAAGTCATCCATTTCTGATCATTTAGAGGATCGCAAACAAATTGTACTAAGTATTCGCCCTCTTTTAGGAACCCTCTTGCTGCGTTTTGTACTTCAATCATTGTATTTTTACGGATGCTTTCACATGTTTCCCGGCTTATTCCAGAAGATTTTTCTACTACCTGCATTCCTTGATATGAACCAACGACAGCCCAAGTAACTACAAAATTTTCAATATTCATCAGTTTCCCCCGTTATTATTCTTGATTATCCAATCTATGATATCATGAATTCCCATATATTGTGGGTTTCCATCCTGAAGAGCAGGACGGAAAGTGGTGATACCTTCCGTCTGAACTGTGGTTGTTTGAATGCTCACTCCCATTATATTGTAGCTAATTTTCCCCTCATCTGCCAAATCAGTGAAAGAATTGTAAAACTCTTTCATTCGCTGACTAATGAATTCTTCTTCAGTTGTATCTGATTTTACCACTGCCCTTACAATATCCCATTGGGATACCAGAATGAGAACAGGAGTATTGTTATTTTTCCTGGACAATCTGTGTTTTATGCCTCCTTTTTGTTCTTGCATGCTTTCTTCCCTTGCTTTCATTAGATTGTTAAAAAAATCCCTGTATGCAAAACTTACTTCTTTTGGGTTCCGAAGATTCCATTGCAGGGCATTGGGTGATTCCTTTTCCGATATCAGATTCTTTGCAGGTATTATGAAAATTAAGGATTTACAATTAAGAAGATAGGAAAGATTGTTTTCTGTGAGATAATTTATGAATTTATCAACATTGTATGCAGAATCCGCGATATCTGGTCCCATTACTTCTTCTCCTGGTATGTCTGTGATGGTGGAACTAAATGAAGTATTTTTAATTTTATCTGTGATTTTAAATGAATATCTTTCTCGAGCACCGCTTACTGTCCCCTCGGGAAATTCCCCTGAAAGTATCATTTTTTGATGAGATCTTAGGGTAGGTATATCCCCAGCAACCTCCCATTTTAGCTTCATTTCCCTTTCATGATTGCTCATGTATAGATCAAGCAAGGAGAGAAAAACAGTCTTTCCTGCTCCTGATATTCCAACAATGCCAGTATCCGTATCGCTGACATCCCGATAATTGGCATTATTGAACGAACTATTTTTAGATTTGTTCTCTGGAACCTTATTATTTTCTTGAGTTTTGGTTCCACTTTTGTCATTATTTCTGTTGAAAGAATTGATAATGACCATTATGTCACTATTTTTTTTGCCATATTGTTTCAGATCTTCTACATATGGCTCAATTGAATTTGGATATTTTTTCCACAAATTCAATATGATGCCAGAAACGTTTTTCTTGACATTGTCTTCTGGATCATTCAGCATTGGAATAAGTGATGACAACTCGAGTGCCACCAAGTCTTCATTAACATTCGATATGTTGGATATTGCATCTGTCAACAAAGTTTTGCCCTCTGGAGATCCTTTTCTGAGGCTTTTGATGAGCTTTTCAGTATAATTAGATACGCTTTCTGGAGATGCATAGGATATTTTGTTGAAAATATGTGCAATTTTATTTGAAACAGCTTCGTTTGAGAAATCCAGAAAAGCAGAAAGTGTTTTAAGATTTCCAATCATGCTTTCGGGATCCTCATCTGAGATTTTGGCAAGGTTTGTTGCACATTGTATTTTATCCATTATGTCTCCATGAGTAAGGCCCTCAATTAGACTATTTTGATCGCTGCCTGAATAATTCTTTTTGGGTTCTTTATTGCTTTTGCTTTTAGTTGCATTTCCCTGAATTTTCTGTTTGTCTGGTGGATGTTGCGACAGATAGACTGCAATGCTGGATGCATAAGGTGATTTTTCCTTTTGGTTTATTATTGAATTCAGATAAGGCCTGACGACTTCTGGTGAACTTAAAGTAATGTAATATAAAGTTTCAATCACTAGTTGAACGATCTCATCATCTTCATTTTCAAGACCTTCTGCGATTTTATCAACATATGGAATCACAGATATAGCAGAATACATCGCCCCTTTCATAAGAATATAAAATAAATTTTTCAAGGTTTTGCTATATCCAAATCTAATACATTCTGAAATATCTTTAAAATAATTAATTAATGAATATAAATTCCCTTCTGCAATTTCCCTAAGGGCCTTGCTTGCAGCTTCAGTCTCTACATAGGTTCCGGTTTTAAGGACACTTATCAAAAGCGCTATGTTAGTTTTAGCAGAATATGTGGTTTTAGGTTGATCAAAATTGCTTTCACTAGATGAATTCTGTGAATGGGAAACCTGAGTAGTATTATTTGACTGGGTAGAGTTATTATTTGTATACACTGGAGAGCGGAGAAGAACCGATAAAATTAATCTTGAACCTAGAAATAGCCCAATAGAAGTGAAAAAAAACAGTGAAGCATTATATGTAGTGCTCAGGTTGAGATTATTCCACCCTAAAAACAATATAATTGCTCCAGCAATTAAAGAAAGTACGATAAAAACATAAAACATGTCGTAAAAGTAATAGTCATAATCATCTGAAAAAATGGCATACAGAAATCCTATGAAAAACGAAATGACTAGGAAGATAATGACCCAAAATACATATTCAGAGTAAGCGTAAAAAACATTATATGGGCTTGGGAGGTAATTGTTTAGATAACCCAATCCAATTATAATTAATCCGTAAGTGAATATTATGAGCCATATTCCAATTTCTTCCTTTGTGTCGTCATACATGCTTTATTCCACCTTCTCCATTTCAGGCGCGTTGAACAATATTTTTCTAAGTTTTGGTTGATCACTAAGGGGTTATTCAATGATGGACTGTTTATGTTGATTCTGCAAATTTTTCGAATTTTCTAAGCATTTCCCGGTTAATTGATGGTTTTATTTCTATTAAAGCATTCAAAATGTCGTCGGTACTAATTGGACGGGTTTTATTTGTTTTAAGAGCTTCCTTGTAGACAGCATTTTTTGTTTTATCACAAATGAAAGTTATATCAGCACCTGAATAACCTTCTGTTCTTTCTGCAAGAAGGTCGTAATCGATCTCCTCCTTCTTGGCCTTATTTAATTCCAATTGGAATATTTTCTTTCTTGCTGCCCTGTCCGGCGGAGGAACATAGATCTTTTCACCAAGTCTTCCCGGTCTGATGATTGCTTCATCCAGATCCCATGGTGTGTTAGTTGCACCTATAACTAGTATTCCTTTTTCATCCCTTCCCGCAAAACCATCAAGTTCGCTAAGCAGGGTTGGTACAGCCCTTTTCATAACTGTTGAATAAGAACTGGATCTCTTTGGAGCAATGGCATCAATTTCATCGAAGAACAGAACACATGGGGCACTCTCCCTTGCTGCAATAAACAATTTCTTAATATTTGTTTCAAATTCTCCAAACCATTGACTAAGAAGCGTCGCAGGATTTATTAAAATAAAAGAGGCGTGAACCTCATTTGATATTGCTTTTACTATGAACGTTTTTCCTGTTCCAGGTGGACCATACAAAAGTATTCCCCCGCCTGGTTTATGATCCAATTCTCTAGCAGCCTCTGCAGCAGATGGGTTTGTAAACGGAAGAATAATGTTTGCCTTTATATCCTCCTTCAGAGAATCAAGACCTGCTACATCGTTAAACGTTACATTCGGTACCTCGACATTGAGAATGCCCATCCTTGCTAAGAAATCTTCAGAAGTTTCAACTTCTTTGCCATCGCGTTGAGTTCCGCTTGAATGAGAAGCTTTTTCCGATTTTCTACCAGATGAGCCATACTTCTCTTCATTTGCCTGATTTTCAAGTGATTCTGCATATTTTATGAGGTTTTGAGAAATCTCAAACCGTTTCTTTTTCTGATCCCCATCAGAAATTTTGGCGGCTTTCAGAAGGAATTCCGCTGCAGTAAAGAAGCATTCATAAGCTTTTTTTAAATCATTCTGTTTCTGGTATCCTATCCCTTTTTCCTGCCATTTTAATGAATTATCCTGATACCATTCAATTGTTTCCAATTGCAGTCACCTATTTCCTTTCGGAAAGTCTCCTCAAATTATCTTCTATCTGCTTGTCAAGTTCATCAGTTTTGGATGGAGTTTTACTGCTTGTTTCGAAAATTGGTGAAGTTTCGGCATTAGATTTGCTCATGACCCCTGCCTCTTCTTTGACATTCATATACTGATCATTAATCTCATCTTCAGAAACTCCTACGCCGGAAGATACTACAGTATCAAGTGCCTGAATCATCTGGCTCATTTTGTCAACGTTTTCCGACTGTTCATCCATTATTTTTGCAAGTTGGCCCTGAAATTTTGGATCAAATATAGCTGTCAGTCTCTTGTCCTGTAAAGCCTTGCTGAAGTTTATGCCTACTTCAGAGAATTTTGACATTGTCTGTCCGCTTTTCAACTGTATTTCCATATCCAGCATCTGGTATTTGAGTTCAAGAAATATATTAACACGCTTCTGCAATAATACCATGTTTTTCACAAATTTCTGCGCCCTGTCCTGGAGACCTTTTTTTTCAGCTTCAATTGAGTTCTTCCTGTATTCATTTATGTATCCATTCAGATCCCTGTTCATGCCATCAATTTTGTTCACAAACTGTCTTATCATGGATAGTGCGTTGTAATATTTTTCGTCCATTTTTTTGCTTCGCCCTTTACCTCCAAACATTTTTATACACTCCCTTGAAGGATTATCCTTTTTCGGCCTTCCACCTCTCAAATTGGCCTATGCTTTCCCTTGATACGGATTTTTTAATCGATTTGAATGAATCTTTCATCTCATCCTTTGATACAGGAAGAACTTTGTAAACCATCCTCTTTATTTCAGACATGTCTTTTATATGATCAATTTTCTCATAAATGTTTGGATTTGCCCTTTCAAGCATTTGCATAATTGCGTTTTCACAGGCAAGTGAGATCTCCCTTCCGGAAAACCCTTCCAAATCTTTGGCCAATTCCCAATAATCCCCATCATATTTGAGACCCTTGCCATTTATTCCAATCTGGATTATTTTTTCTCTTGCTGCAGCATCAGGTAATGGAACGTAAACCCTGTGGTAAAATCTTGAAAGGATTGCTTCATCCAGCATCCAAGGCTTATTGGTTGCTGCAATCAGGAGGACATTCTTGTCCGATTTCTCAAGACCGTCAATAGATGTTAAGAATGTAGTCAGAACGCCACTTTCATTGGATTTTTCATATTTGTCCCTGCTGAGCAAAAGAGATTCTACATCGTCCAGAAATATTACAGAAGGAGCTTTTTCCCTGGCGATCTGAAAAAGTTTTGAGACTAGTCTTGATGAATCGCCTACATATCTGGATACAAGTTTATCATAGGGAGCATTGAAAAATGTTGCCTTTATATTTGAGGCAACAACCCTTGCCAGAATTGTTTTTCCAGTTCCCGGGGGGCCATAAAGAAGTAGGTTCTTCTGCCCGCTGAAGATTTGTACGTTTCCAGGTGGGGTTGCTGTTTGAAAGAATTCAATTTTCTTGATTAACTTCTTTTCTTCCTCCATTCCACCTATGCCATTCCATGTTAATTTGTCATTTCCCATATGGATAAGGCCAAGAATTGTACGCCTTATTTCTTCATCATAAACATCAGTGACACCTCCTTTGCTGGAGGGGTAACTGCTATTGTTAATGTTTTTCTTCCCTTCGCTATATTTTTTCTTAAGCTTTTCCACTCTAGTCTGCCATGCTTTTAGGTTTTCAGCCGTAATGGATTGATATCCTGGTTCCATATCTGCAAGCATTTTAAGTAATCTTATACATTCTTGAGATTTCTGGATCGCACCATCGAAATCCCCCTTTTCTTCAAGCACCTTTTCTTCCCCTGCATTTTTTCTTACTAGGCCCAAAATAATTGAAGGATCAGGCAACTTTATTCCACCTCACATTATATTCAGTAATTGTCCGATTTACTGTTTTCATCTTTTTCAGAACCAGACTTGGAAGATGAATCAAGATCGCTATCTGATGGATTCAATCCACTTGCCCTTAGCTTTCTCGCATATTCCATTTCTTTCCTTTCCTCGTCCGAAGATGAGAGATCTTTAAAATCATCATCAGCTGCTTTGACTTGACCAATGACTTGATCTAATCTTTCCATGAGATTCCTTCTCTTCTCAGTGTATTTATCTCTTTCTTTCTGAGATTCATTGGTCGTTCCATATTTCACATCATGCATTTCAACTTCGAGTAGTTGAATGTCATGATCTGCAATTTCTAAATCAAGTTCAAATTTTTGAACAAGTATTTCCCTTTTGTTTAACATTCTCTTGTTCCTTGCAGTGTCTCTTATAAGTTGTGGAAGCTCAACTTCAGATGCAGTTAAATATTTCTTCTGGTTATCATTTATTTTCCTGGTAAATTCCTCTATCTCCCTTCTCTTCCTTCTAGACTCTGACTCAGAATGGTACTTTTCATCTATCTTTGCACTTTTCATTGCACTGAGTTCATTCAGACGCTTCTCTTTCATTTTTTTCTCTTTTCTGTTTTTCATATTTTCAAACATAGTTTTACTTCCCCCTTTCTTTGTTTACTGAAAACATAACGCTGTCAATGTTTCCGCTATCTACGTTTTTTGGCCTTATTATTTGTCCATACCCTCGGCTTTGAAGTTCTCGAAGTATTATCATCACTTCTTCAAGAGGTGATGATACTCTTTCCGATATCTCAAGTATATGACAAGTATCGGTGGACATTGAAAGTTCATCAATGCAATCTTTAATTCGTTTAATTTTTTCATCAGGAGTTTCGAACTCAAATAATGATGAGAAAGAAGAAGCAAGTGAATCTGCAGGATTATAGAGCACAGAGGATTTCTTCAAATCGATCAGCACTATTGAAACGTTTGTCTGGGAAAAACTATTCTTCCCATCCTTTGGATTAATATATGAAAGAAGATCCTCAGAGAAACCAACAGGTGAGGCAAATACTATAACTTCTGAAGTTCCATCCCCATCTCTGAGAGTCTCAAATGCTTCTACGAAATCGTTGACATTCATAGGATGTGTGTCTTCTCCTTCCCTGTAAAGGGCAGTGCTATGAACATAATATACTGCCTTCAATATTAACTTTAAGTCGCTTCCAATGAAGTGCCGGTTCTTAAAAGTATATGAAATGAATGTTCCATATGGTGGTATATCAGATTCAGGGGCATAAAGGATATCAAACGGATATGATTTCACTGACCAATCTTTGCTGGATTTTACGGTTATTACTTCATTTTTATGTGTTCTAATTTTAAATTCGGGATTGTTCTCCAGGGCAAACTCAATATTTTTCCTGAGTCTACCGGTGAAACGCATTGTATCACTTCTAATATCTTGCTTAGAAATACCCTTCAATGATTTCAGAAACTCCTGTTTTGAAGGATTTTCTGATTTCATCTCAGAAAGGATGTCTTTTTCAAGGAGCTTCCTTTTTTCTACCAATATTTTGTCTTTTGATAAACTCAACTCATTGAGTTGTGTTTCCAGAAGAAGTTTCGACTTTGGGTCCTTTGTTTTTGATGAAGAAGTGAGAAGCAAGTTGATCTGCGCTTCAAGTTCACTTAAATTGGAACTTAATTTACTAATGGCAACATTCCTATCAGCATCGGAATAATTTACCAAAACGTTTTCAACGCTTTCTGATATAGTTTGGGTTTTTACATTTGTTTCCTGAATTTGATTTATGACATCCCCATATTCCATGAATATTTTTCCTGCAGCGTCCGGGTGTGACCTTATATATTCTATTACACCCTCGCTAATTCTCTTAAACCTGTTTGTATAAAGCGCCTTGAGTATAGATACTAAGGCATTTCCCTGTTCACCGTAATTTCTATTTACCAGATCAAGGAATCTTTCATTCTGAGTTCCGAACCATTCGTTAATTATAATGTATATTTCGCCCTGTTTAGAGTAAATAGCATTTGCAATTTCATTTGGAGCCATATTTTCAATGTTTGAGTAATAATCAAGTGCAATAACGGAGTCTATTTCATCCTGTGTGAAATATTCAATGATGCTTTTAATCTCATAGTTTCTTTCGAGTTTGGCTTCTTCCTTTTCGTAAAAAAGGCTTGCAGCTATCTTGCACATTGCTATATCAAACTGCCCAAGGTGGTATATCCCGTCTTCCCTGTTTCTTTCTTTGATCATACAATTTTCTTTATATATTTCCCTGTTTCTTTTGAGTTCGTTGAATTTCTCAAGTTTTCGATCTAGACTCATCCTTTTGAATTCCCTCAAATCGTCATACATTATGAGAGTTTTATCCAGTAGTGCCATACAATCGATATCAGTCATTTCGTCACCTTAACCCCAGAAACATCTCAATCTCTTTCATAAATTCCTCTTTCAAGCTCTTTACTGCATCCTCAGGCCCGTCAAAAACGATCTGGAGTTTGCAATTTTCTTTCCCAATTGTCGAGAATTTGATCCATATGAGGCCTTTACGGGTGTATAATCTATAATTGGATGACCCTGATGATGCCTGGTCTTCAAACACTCCCCTCTTTTTTGAAATGAGGTAATTCATGAAACTAATCACCTCGCTCTCGAGTTTACCTGTTTCTATAATAGAGTCTATACTGATGTCTTTCCGCTGGAAGCCAAGCTCTTCAACTTTGAATATGGAGACAGATTCTTCTGGGAATTTTTCCTGAAGTTCTTTTTTTATCATTTCATATGATTGATCATCAACAACAAAAGTATATGTACTCATTTTACGGACATTTGTCTTTAATCGTGAGATTAGGTATTCAATGCGCTTACGTTCATTTTCATGACTATAAGTGAATTCAATCATGTACATACTCATTAATCATAACCTTTGGAAGTATATAATATTTTCCAATTTGGAGAAAAGTTATTTTATCCAGATATTTTCTTTAAACAACTAAAACATAGCTTAATACTTAACACAAATGTGCGTGTAATATTATCTGGCCATTTGATCTTTTTGAATCCGAAATAATCCTAATGCAGTGTTTATGTTTATACATATGGAGTGCTACTTTCTTAAGGTTATATAATTTGTATTTGGTGGAATTTAACTTCTATTCATCATTTTCTAAAGTAGTTGGACGAGCGAAGTTCAGTCAGTCTAACTAACGACCTCTATAGTTATGTAATTACCGCTCGCATCTCCTGTTCTCACGGCATCATTGTCATGGAGCCGTGTTCAGAAGAACTTTTTCATGACCCCCATATTTCCTTGCAAAATTGAACTTTCTAAACCTTTTTCTGTCTATTTTCCATGATTATTTTCTATTTTTACTGTTATTATTCTTGATTATCCAATCTATGATATCACGAATTCCTATATATTGTGGATCTCCGTCCTGGAGAGATGGAAGAAAGGTGGTGATACCTTCTACCTGAACTGTGTGCGACTGTATTCCTATTCCCATGATCTCGTAACTGATCTTTTCATTATCTGCCTTATCAGTGAAAGAGTTATAAAACTCCCTCATGCGTTGCATGACGAATTCCTCTGAAGTTGTGCTGTTTTTAAACAACGCCTTTACAATATCCCATTGAGATACTACAATCAAGATTGGTATTTTTTTTGTTTTTCTTAATACTCCATGCAATTTGCCATTTTTCTGTCTATGAAGGATTGCATCCCTTGCATTCATGAGGTTGTTGAAAAAATCCCTGTAAGCAAAACTTATCTCTCTTGGGTTGCGATTCCATCGCTGAACAATATTTGATTCAGTTTCTGATATTAGGTTCTTTGCGGGTATTATGAATATGAGTGATTTACAGTTGAGTAGATAGGAGAGATTGTTTTCTGTGAGATAATTTATGAATTTATTCACATCATATGCAGATTCTGCAATGTCAGGGCCCATCACCTCTTCACCAGGTATATCTGTGATCGTGGAAGTAATCACAGATCTATCCGTTTTGTTTATGATTGTGAAGGAATATCTTTCACGTGATCCACTTATGGTTCCCAGTGGGAATTCCCCTGAAAGTATCATTTTTTGATGGGATCTTATAGTTGTCACGTTTCCCTTTATGTTCCAGCTTAGATTCATTTCCCTTTCATGATTGCTCATGTATAGATCAAGCAAGGAGAGAAAGACCGTTTTGCCTGCACTTGATATTCCAACAATGCCTGTGTCTGTTTCAATTAGATCCTGATAATTGTTTCCATTGCCAGTAAGCATATTACCTTTGGTTCCTGCAATAGATTGTTTGTCTTGATCTCTTTTTTCACCTGATTTTTTAATTGTTTCTATACCACTGGTATTTTTTTTGATAGTTTCATTATTTTTATTCTGAGAAATATTTTTTTGTTTTTTTGAATTTATACCAGAACCGACCTTATTCAGATAATCCACAATTGAAGTGAATCCCTTATCCACAGCAATGTCAATTGGTGTCCTGCCATTCTTAGCTACTACATTTACGTCAGCACCATTCTCTGCAAGATACTTCACAACATCAAGATCTCCTCTGAAGACAGCAAAGTGCATAGGCGTCCAGCCACCTTTATCTTTTGCATTTAAGTCAGCACCAATTTCAGAAAGTAACTTCACAGCAACAAGATTTAGGTAAACAGCTTTGTGCATCGATGTTCGGCCAGTTCCATCTGTTGCATTTACGTCAGCACCGTTTTCAGCCAACCACTTCAAAATAGTAGGATTTTTATTCTTCACGGCATATAACATTGGCATCTCGCCTGATGCGTCTTTTGCATTTAAGTCAGCACCGTTTTCTGCCAATAACTCCAGAACGTCAAGTTTTCCATTGATCACGGCATAGTCTATTGGCATCTTGCCGCGTATGTCAAATGCATTTACGTCAGCACCGTTTTTGATGAGCTCGGATGCCTCTTTTACGTTATCGTCTTTTACTGCCTTTATAAATTTTTTATCGATAGACTTCATTTTATCGCCTTCCTAGTTGTCCAACAAGTTGATTGGATAAAGTGCTGCTGAACTGTTTGAACTTAACTAACCCTTGTATTCGACCACCCTTACAGTAACTTAATTTTCTAAATATCACCGCTTGCGACTTTATTGTGTAGTGTGAGAAATCACATATTATATAATAACTTTAGTTATAAAAACCTACACTTAACAACATAAAGAAGATTTCAAACTTGATTTCCATCATAACCTTGAGTTTTCTCCTCTCCTCATCCAAGAAACTGGAAACCAAATCTTTCACAATTCTTATAATTTTATGGAGCTGGAGTCATAAAGTCTGTGGGTGATTTTTATATATGATGGCCCATTGATATAAGTCAATTCACATTCTGAGATTCTTGTGTCATCAACCATTTTTCTAAGTTAGAATGAAAGACATTATTCCATATCTATGTTGAATGAATAAGTGACAGATAACTTATCCTTCATATAATTAGATTTTTCTGCTGTACTGAAACGTCGTGTTAACTTTTTCCACATAAGTTTCTGCATTTCCAACACTTACCCACAGATCCGGCTGCAGTTCATCATGGTATATGATTTCCCCGGCCTC